>NZ_JBEYJJ010000012.1:0-177405 GCF_040636215.1 Streptomyces sp. NPDC006687
CGCCGGCGATTGAGGGGGAAACGGAGGAAGGGCGGGGAGGGGCCGGCTCCGCGCAGCGGCACCGCACCCGCAGCCGCACCGACAACCAGCAACCGGCAACCGGCACCCTCAGCCGTCGTCAGCCGATGTCCGGCGGGTCGATCCGGACGCGGACCGCGTCGCCGGCGCCGGCCCCCCGGGCCATCCGCGCCGCCTGGGCCGACTTCAGCGCGGCGGCCAGCGCCGCCCCGCTCCCGGGCGGCACCCGGATCAGCACCCGCTCCCCCTCGGACGCCTCCCCCCGCCGCCCGGGCAACGGCACGGGTCCCAGCACCTCCGCATCCCCCGGCAGCTCCACCGCCGCCAGGAACGCCTCCAGCGCCTCCCCGCGCCCCGCGACCGCCGCCATCCGCGACACCGGCGGAAACCCCAGCTGCGCCCGCTCCGCGAGCTCCCGTACCGCGTGCCCCACGGGATCCCACCGCACCAGCGCCTGGACCGGCCGCAGCGTCGGCTCGGCGACCACCACCACCTGCCCCTCCGCCCGCACCAGCGAGGCCGCCGCGATCCAGCGCCGCAGCGCCTCCTCCCCCGCCCGCAGGTCGGGCCGGCTCAGCATCGCCCAGCCGTCCAGCAGCAGCGCCGCCGCGTACCCGGCGCCCGCCGCGACCGGTTCCGCGCCCGGGGTGGAGACCACCAGCGCCGGCCGGTCCGGGACCTCGTCCAGCACGTGGTCGCGCCCCGACGTCCGCACCGGCACGGCCGGGAAGGCCCGGCCCAGCTCCTCGGCGGTCCGCCGCGCGCCCACCACCTGGGCGCGCAGCCGGAACGC
This sequence comes from Streptomyces sp. NPDC006687, assembly GCF_040636215.1. Lineage (NCBI taxonomy): Bacteria > Bacillati > Actinomycetota > Actinomycetes > Kitasatosporales > Streptomycetaceae > Streptomyces > Streptomyces sp. NPDC006687. The sequence goes on from NZ_JBEYJJ010000012.1 coordinate 812, forward strand.
ACCGCACTCCTCGCAGTGCCACGCCGGCTCACCCCGCCCGCACCACCCGCAGTGCAGCTCCCGCTCGTCGGGCGCCTCCAGCGGGCCGGCGCACACGGTGCAGCGGGCCGGGGTCCGGCAGCGCTCGCACGCCAGCCGGGGCACGTACCCGCGCCGGGGCACCTGGACCAGTACGGGCCCGCTCGCCAGGCCCTCCCGGACGGTCTCCCAGGCCAGCGTCGGCAGCCGCGCCGCGCGGGCCGCCCCGTCGCGGGCCAGCAGCTCGTCGCCGACGGTCCGGATACGGGGCGCGGCGGCGCGCACGGTGGCCCGGTCGGCGACCAGCGGCCGGGCCCAGCCCGACTCGACCAGCTGGGCGGCCTCGACGGTGCAGCTGGTCCCGCCGGCGAGGAACCCGCAGCCCTCGCTGACGGCGCGCAGCTCCAGGACCTCGCGGACGTGCGGGAACGGCGCGTGGATGTCGGCGTGGCTGGAGTCCCCGTCGTCCCAGACGGCGACCAGCCCGAGGTCCCGTACGGGCGCGAACATCGCCGCCCGGGTCCCGACCACGGCCCGCACCGAGCCCCGGTTGACCGCGAGCCACTCCCGGTAGCGCTTCTCCGGCCCCGAGTCGGCGGTGAGCAGGGCGTGCCGCCCCTCGCCCAGCAGGGCGGTGAGCGCGGCGTCGACCCGGGCGGCGGTGCGGCCGTCGGGTACGACGGCGAGGGCGCCGCGCCCGGAGGCGAGGGTGGCCGCCATGACCCGGGCCAGCTCATCGGCCCAGCCGGGGCCGGGCAGGGCCGTCCACACCGCGCGGGGCGCCCCGCCCTGGGCCAGGGCGCGCAGGAAGGCCGGACCGGCCCCGTACCGGGTCCACCCGCCCGGCTCCGGCGCGGCGGGCGGGGGCAGCGGCTCCGGGGAGGGCTTGGCCTCGGCTCGGGCGTTGCGCGGGGGCAGGGCCAGCTGGAGGACGTCGGCGAGACTGCCGGCGTACCGGTCGGCGACGGCCCGGGCGAGGGCCAGCATCCGGGGGCCGAGGACCACCTCGGGCGAGACCACCTGGGCGAGGGCGGCCAGCGCCCCCTCGTAGTCGGACTCGGCGCGCCGCTCGACGATGAACCCGTCGATGAGCCCGCCGCCCTCCCGGCGGCCGCCGTGCACCCGGTGGGCCCCGGCGCCGAACCGGACGCGGACCCGGACACCGGGCCGGGCGGTCTCGGAGAGCTCGGCGGGGACGGCGTAGTCGAAGAGCCGGTCGAGGTGGAGGACGCCCTTGTTCACCAGGACGCGGGCCACCGGCAGCTCCTCGGCGAGGGCGGCCCCGCGCCAGGTGCGCGGCTTGGCCTTGGGCGCCTTGGCCTTCGCCTCGGCGACCATCTCTCGGATGAGCGCGAGCTGCTCCGGCGGTCCGCCGGGGCCGTCTGCGTCGGATCCGTTCTCGCTGCTCACAGCAGCATTCTTACCAAAGCCCACCGACAACCGGGGCCCCCGGATCCCGGCCGGACCGCCCCCGCTACGCGATACCGCCCCGGACCTGTGGGTCCGGGGCGGTATCGGGGCCGCGCACGGGTGCGCGGGCGGGGTGCTACAGGCCGGCGGCGGCGCGGAGGGCGTCGACGCGGTCGGTGCGCTCCCAGGTGAAGTCGGGGAGCTCGCGGCCGAAGTGGCCGTACGCGGCGGTCTGCGCGTAGATCGGGCGCAGCAGGTCCAGGTCGCGGATGATGGCCGCCGGGCGGAGGTCGAAGACCTGGCCGATGGCGTCCTCGATCTTCTGGACCTCGACCTTGGCGGTGCCGAAGGTCTCCACGAACAGGCCGACGGGCTCGGCCTTGCCGATCGCGTACGCGACCTGGACCTCGCAGCGCGAGGCGAGGCCGGCGGCGACCACGTTCTTGGCGACCCAGCGCATCGCGTAGGCGGCCGAGCGGTCCACCTTCGACGGGTCCTTGCCGGAGAAGGCGCCGCCGCCGTGGCGGGCCATGCCGCCGTAGGTGTCGATGATGATCTTGCGGCCGGTCAGGCCCGCGTCACCCATCGGACCGCCGATCTCGAAGCGGCCGGTCGGGTTCACCAGGAGCCGGTAGCCCTCGGTGTCCAGCTTGATGCCGTCCTCCACGAGCTGCGCGAGCACGTGCTCGACGACGAACTCGCGGATGTCGGGCGCGAGGAGGGAGTCCAGGTCGATGTCGGCCGCGTGCTGCGTCGAGACCACGACCGTGTCCAGGCGGACGGCCTTGTCGCCGTCGTACTCGATGGTGACCTGGGTCTTGCCGTCGGGGCGCAGGTACGGGATGGTCCCGTTCTTGCGGACCTCGGACAGGCGGCGGGACAGCCGGTGCGCGATGTGGATCGGCAGCGGCATCAGCTCGGGGGTCTCGTCGCAGGCGTAGCCGAACATCAGGCCCTGGTCGCCGGCGCCCTGGCGGTCGAGCTCGTCCTCGTCGCCCTCGACGCGGGTCTCGTAGGCGGTGTCGACGCCCTGGGCGATGTCCGGGGACTGGGCGCCGATGGACACCGACACGCCGCAGGAGGCGCCGTCGAAGCCCTTCTTCGAGGAGTCGTAGCCGATCTCGAGGATCTTCTCGCGGACGAGCTGGGCGATCGGCGCGTACGCCTTCGTCGTCACCTCGCCCGCGATGTGCACCAGACCGGTGGTGATGAGGGTCTCCACGGCCACGCGCGAGGTCGGGTCCTCGGTGAGCAGGGCGTCGAGGATCGTGTCGCTGATCTGGTCAGCGATCTTGTCGGGGTGACCCTCGGTCACGGACTCCGAGGTGAACAGACGACGGGACACAATGCTCCCTGGGGTTGCAGCGGCTGCTGGCTGATCATTTGGCGGAACGATACCGGGGGCTGCGCCCGGTCACGGTCCAGATGGCAGTTTATCGGTCGCCACCGTACGCCGGACCACCCGTCTCGCCTGATGGGAGCCGTGTGACCTGCGGCACCCCATTCTGGCGTACGGATTTCCCGGCGAGAAGAGCCGATTCTCAGGCGCGTCGGAGCTCGCGCCGGGCCGCGAGACGCGGCGCGACCTGGTCCCAGATCACATCCGCCAGGACTTCCTTGGGACCATAGGGCACCTGCACCTCTGCGCCATCGGAGGCGAGGATCACAGCCTCGTTCTCCTCGGATCCGAAGGTCTTGCTCTCGCCCACCTCGTTGACGACGAGGAGGTCGCAGCCCTTGCGGCGGAGCTTGGCCCGGCCGTTGTCGAGCACGTGGTCGGTCTCGGCGGCGAATCCGACGACGATCTGGTCCTCCACGGCCCGCTCGGCGGAGACCTCGGCGAGCACGTCGGGATTGCGGACGAGCGCCACCGGATCGGGCTCGCGGCCCTCCTGCTTCTTGATCTTGCCATCGGCGTACACGGCGGGCCGGAAGTCGGCCACGGCGGCGGCCATCACCACCACGTCGGCGTCGGCGGCCGCCTTGAGCACCGCCTCGCGCAGCTGGAGGGCCGTGCCCACCCGGACCACGTCCGCCCCGGCGGGGTCGGCCAGCGCGGTGTTGGCGGCGACCAGGGTGACCCGGGCCCCGCGCGCCACGGCGGTACGGGCCAGGGCGTAGCCCTGCTTGCCGGAGGAGCGGTTGCCGAGGAAGCGGACGGGGTCCAGGGGCTCCCGGGTGCCGCCGGCGCTGATGACCACGTGCCGTCCGGCCAGGTCGGCGGCGGCCGCGCCGCCGTCACGGCCGTTCCCGCGCAGGACGGCCCGGCAGACCTCGAAGATCTCCTCCGGGTCGGGCAGCCGCCCCTTGCCGGTGTCCTTGCCGGTCAGCCGGCCGACGGCGGGCTCGATGACCACGGCGCCGCGCCGGCGCAGCGTGGCGACGTTCTCCTGGGTGGCGGGGTGCTCCCACATCTCGGTGTGCATCGCGGGGGCGAAGACCACGGGGCAGCGGGCCGTGAGCAGGGTGTTGGTGAGGAGGTCGTCGGCCAGGCCGTGGGCGGCCTTCGCCAGCAGGTCCGCGGTGGCCGGTGCGACGACGACCAGGTCGGCGCTCTGGCCGATGCGTACGTGGGGCACCTCGTCCACGCTCTCCCACACCTCGGTGGAGGCCGGGTTCCCGGAGAGCGCGGCCCAGGTGGCCTCGCCGACGAAGTTCAGGGAGGCGGCCGTGGGCACCACCCGCACCTCGTGACCGGACTCGGTCAGCCGGCGCAGCAGCTCGCACGCCTTGTAGGCGGCGATCCCGCCGCTGACCCCCAGCACGACCTTCGGCTTGTCCACTGCTTCTCCCGTGATCGGTTGTGTCCGTACCTATGACACACCACAGGCCCGGCAGCTGTGCTGCCGGGCCTGTGGTGTGCGATGTCCGTGCCTTACTGGGCCGGGGCCTCGATGGCCTCGGAGGTCAGCAGACCGGCGTTGATCTCGCGCAGGGCGATCGAGAGCGGCTTCTCGTGGACGTGGGTGTCCACCAGCGGGCCGACGTACTCCAGCAGGCCCTCACCGAGCTGCGAGTAGTACGCGTTGATCTGACGCGCACGCTTGGCCGCGTAGATCACGAGGCTGTACTTCGAGTCAGTGGCCTCGAGCAGCTCGTCGATCGGCGGGTTGATGATGCCCTCGGGCGCGGTGATGGAAGAGGACACGCTCTACCTTCCGAAGATGAAGAGAAAAAAGTCAGACGACTTCCATCAAGGCTAGCAGCTCACGTGCTACGTCCTCGACGGAGGTGTTGACCAGGGTGGTGTCGAACTCCGCCTCGGCGGCGAGTTCGACCTGGGCGGCGCCGAGGCGCCGCTCGATGACCTCGGGCGACTCGGTGCCCCGGCCGGTGAGCCGGCGGACCAGCTCCTCCCAGCTCGGCGGCGCCAGGAAGACCAGCTGGGCCTCGGGCATCGACTCGCGGACGAGCCGGGCGCCCTGGAGGTCGATCTCCAGCAGGACCGGTTCGCCGTTGTCGAGGCGTTCCAGTACCGCGCCGCGCGGTGTGCCGTAGCGGTTGCCCGCGAACTCGGCCCACTCCAGCAGCTCGCCGTTGGCGATCAGCTTGTCGAACTCGTCGTCGTTGACGAAGAAGTAGTGGACTCCGTGTCGCTCACCGGGCCGCGGCTTGCGGGTGGTGGCCGACACCGAGAGCCACACCTCGGGGTGGACCTTGCGCATATGCGCGACGACCGTGCTCTTGCCGACCCCCGAGGGGCCGGAGAGCACGGTCAGCCGCGGACGAACCTCTGCTGCCATAGAGCGATTATCCAGGTTCTCGGGACTGCCTGAGAACGCCGGGAGAACTCCGGGCGACGCCTCAGGCGCCGCTACCGCCGAACTCACGCTCCAGAGAGGCGATCTGGTTGGAGCCGAGACCTCGGACACGCCGGGACTCGGAGATGCCGAGGCGCTCCATGATCTGCTTGGCGCGGACCTTGCCGACGCCGGGCAGCGACTCGAGAAGGGCGGAGACCTTCATCTTGCCGATGACGTCGTTCTCCTGGCCCGTCTTGATGACGTCGTGGAGGGAGGCGCCGGAGTGCTTGAGTCGATTCTTCACCTCGGCCCGCTCCCGGCGAGCCGCGGCGGCCTTTTCGAGCGCTGCTGCGCGCTGTTCAGGGGTAAGGGGCGGAAGAGCCACGCCTACGTCACCTCGGATGTCGAACTGTCGGATACGGACCGGCGAGGAACCCTCGGGCACCCCACCGCGCGAGCTCCCGAACAGCGGTGGAACTGCTTCGCTGCGCGTTCACTCTGGTCGGAGACTAGCGGCCAAGGCGGCTCCAGTCAGCGAGAACGGACGAAAAGTCCTGGTCAGCCTCCACTGAACCGTACATCAAGGACAAACTACCCCGGTTTTGTCCGGGGAAAGACGTTCGATTTCCGTCAGCCCGTGCCGCGACCCCGCCGGTCAGCCCGCCACGGCCTCCCGGATATCGTCCGCGAACCGCTTCGCCGAGGAGCGCAGGGCGGCGGTGTCGGGACCGTGCCGGAGGACTCCGCGCGAGACGTTCGGGACCACGTTGCCCACGGCCGCGCCGAAGACCGCCGGGAGGTCGGCCGCCGTCGCGCCCTGGGCACCGATGCCGGGGGCCAGGAGGGGGCCGTTGATGTCCAGGTCGAAGGAGGACAGGTCGCCCAGGGTGGCGCCGACCACCGCGCCGAAGGAGCCCATCGGCTCGGCCCCGGCGTTCTCCGCCGCCAGGTGCGCCAGCATGGTCGCCCCGATCGAGCGGCCGTCCTCGCGGACCGCCCGCTGGACCTCCGCGCCCTCCGGGTTGGAGGTGAGCGCCAGGACGAACAGGCCCGCGCCGGAGGCGCGCGCCAGGTCCACGGCCGGCTTCAGCGAGCCGTAGCCCAGGTACGGGGAGACCGTCAGCGCGTCCGAGAACAGCGGGGAGGCGGGGTCCAGGAAGGCGGCGGCGTACGCGGCCATCGTGGAGCCGATGTCGCCCCGCTTGGCGTCCATGACGACCAGGGTCCCGGCCGCCCGGGCGTCCGCCACGGTCCGCTCCAGCACCGCCACGCCCCGCGAGCCGAACCGCTCGAAGAAGGCGGCCTGCGGCTTGAAGACCGCCACCGAGTCGGCGAGCGCCTCCACGACCGTACGGGAGAACCGCTCCAGGCCCGCGATGTCGTCCGCCAGGCCCCAGGACTCCAGCAGGGCGGCGTGGGGGTCGATACCGACGCACAGGGGGCCGCGCGCGTCCATGGCGGCGCGCAGACGAGCCCCGAAGGGGGTCAGGGGGGACTGAGAGGTCACTGGGCGGCCTTTCGGGTCTCGGCGCCCACGGCCTCGGCCAGGGTCGCGTACGGGCTGGCGGCCAGGCGCGCGGCGAGGCCCTTGTGGATGGCGCGGGCGTAGAAGGGACCCTCGTAGATGAAGGCGCTGTAGCCCTGGATCAGGGTGGCGCCCGCCAGGATGCGCTGCCAGGCGTCCTCGGCGTTCTCGATGCCGCCGACGCCGACCAGGGTGATCCGGTCGCCGACGCGGGCGTACAGCCGGCGCAGGACCTCCAGGGAGCGCTCCTTGACGGGGGCGCCGGACAGGCCGCCGGTCTCCTTGACCAGTTCGGGCGCCGACTTCAGGCCCAGGCCCTCGCGGGCGATGGTGGTGTTGGTGGCGATGATCCCGTCCAGGCCCAGCTCCAGGGCGAGGTCCGCGACGGCGTCCACGTCCTCGTCGGCCAGGTCCGGGGCGATCTTGACCAGCAGCGGGACGCGGCGGCCGGTGACCGCGCGGTCGGCGGCCTCCCGCACGGCGGTCAGCAGCGGGCGCAGGGACTCCGTGGCCTGGAGGTTGCGCAGGCCCGGGGTGTTCGGGGAGGAGACGTTGACCACGAGGTAGTCGGCGTGGCGGGCGAGGCGCTCGGTGGAGACCACGTAGTCGGCGGCGGCCTCGGCCTCCGGGACCGCCTTGGTCTTGCCGATGTTGACGCCGACGACGGTCTTGAAGACCGGCTCGCGGGCCGCCAGACGGGCCGCCACGGCCTCGGAGCCCTCGTTGTTGAAGCCCATGCGGTTGATCAGCGCGCGGTCGGGGACCAGGCGGAAGAGCCGCTTCTTGGGGTTGCCGGGCTGCGCCTGGCCGGTGACCGTGCCGATCTCGATGTGGTCGAAGCCGAGCATGGCCATGCCGTCGATGGCGACGGCGTTCTTGTCGAAGCCGGCGGCGAGCCCGAAGGGGCCGTGCATGCGCAGGCCCAGGGCCTCGGTGCGCAGTTCCTCGTAGCGCGGGGCCAGGGCCGCGGCGACGAAGGTACGCAGCACGGGGGTGCGGGCGGCGAGGCGGATCCAGCGGAAGGCCATGTAGTGGGCCCGCTCGGGGTCCATGCGCTGGAAGACGAGCTGGAAGAACAGTTTGTACATCGTCCGGTTTATCCCTTGCGTCCCTTGTGTGCTCGGAAGGACCTCATGAAAGGGGGGACACCGGTCGCTCTGGCCGGTGTCCCCCTTTCGTACGGGCTGCTAGTCGCGGGAGGCGTTCAGGTGCTTGGCGTGCTCCTGGAGGGAGCGCACGCCCACCTCGCCGCGGCCGAGTGCCTCGATGCCCTGGACGGCGGCGGCGAGCGCCTGGACCGTCGTCAGGCACGGGACGCTGCGCGCCACGGCCGCCGTACGGATCTCGTAGCCGTCGAGGCGGCCGCCGGTGCCGTACGGGGTGTTGACGATCAGGTCGACCTGGCCGTCGTGGATCAGCTGGACGATCGTCTTCTCGCCGTCCGGGCCCTCGCCCTCGCTGAGCTTGCGCACGACGGTGGCGTTGATGCCGTTGCGGCGCAGCACCTCCGCGGTGCCGGAGGTCGCCATCAGCTCGAAGCCGTGGGCGACCAGCTCGCGCGCCGGGAAGATCATCGAGCGCTTGTCGCGGTTGGCGACGGAGATGAAGGCGCGGCCCTTGGTCGGCAGCGGGCCGTAGGCGCCGGCCTGGGACTTGGCGTACGCCGTGCCGAAGACCGAGTCGATGCCCATGACCTCGCCGGTGGAGCGCATCTCCGGGCCGAGGACGGTGTCGACGCCGCGGCCGTGGATGTCGCGGAAGCGCGACCACGGCATGACGGCCTCCTTGACGGAGATCGGCGCGTCCAGCGGCAGGGTGCCGCCGTCGCCCTCCTTGGGCAGCATTCCCTCGGCGCGCAGCTCGGCGATGGTGGCGCCGAGCCCGATGCGGGCGGCGGCCTTCGCGAGCGGGACGGCGGTGGCCTTCGAGGTGAAGGGCACGGTCCGGGAGGCGCGGGGGTTGGCCTCCAGGACGTAGAGGATGTCACCGGCCATCGCGAACTGGATGTTGATCAGGCCGCGGACGCCGACGCCCTTGGCGATGGCCTCGGTGGAGGCGCGCAGGCGCTTGATGTCGAAGCCGCCGAGGGTGATCGGGGGCAGGGCGCAGGCCGAGTCGCCGGAGTGGATGCCGGCTTCCTCGATGTGCTCCATGACGCCGCCGAGGTAGAGCTCCTCGCCGTCGTAGAGGGCGTCCACGTCGATCTCGATGGCGTCGTCGAGGAACCGGTCGACCAGCACGGGGCGGGTCGGGGAGATCTCGGTCGACTCCGCGATGTAGGACTCCAGGCGGGTCTCGTCGTAGACGATCTCCATGCCGCGGCCGCCGAGCACGTAGGACGGGCGGACGAGGACCGGGTAGCCGATCTCGTCGGCGATCGCCTTCGCGCCCGCGAAGGTGGTGGCGGTGCCGTGCTTGGGGGCGGGCAGGCCGGCCTCGGCCAGGACCCGGCCGAAGGCGCCGCGGTCCTCGGCGGCGTGGATGGCCTCGGGGGAGGTGCCGACGACGGGGACGCCGTTGTCCTTGAGGGCCTGGGCGAGACCGAGCGGGGTCTGGCCGCCGAGCTGGACGACGACACCGGCGATGGGGCCGGCCAGCGACTCGGCGTGGACGATCTCCAGCACGTCTTCCAGCGTCAGCGGCTCGAAGTACAGGCGGTCGGAGGTGTCGTAGTCCGTGGAGACGGTCTCGGGGTTGCAGTTGACCATCACGGTCTCGTAGCCGGCCTCGCTGAGGGCGAAGGAGGCGTGGACGCAGGAGTAGTCGAACTCGATGCCCTGGCCGATGCGGTTCGGGCCGGAGCCCAGGATGATCACCGCGGGCTTGGTGCGCGGGGCGACCTCGGACTCCTCGTCGTAGGACGAGTAGAAGTACGGGGTCTTCGCGGCGAACTCGGCGGCGCAGGTGTCGACCGTCTTGTAGACCGGGCGGATGCCCAGCGCGTGGCGGACCTCGCGGACGACGTCCTCGCGCAGGCCGCGGATCTCGGCGATCTGGGTGTCGGAGAAGCCGTGGCGCTTGGCCTCGGCGAGGAGCTCGGGCTCCAGCTTCTCGACGGAGGCGAGCTCGTCGGCGATCTCCTTGATCAGGAAGAGCTGGTCGACGAACCACGGGTCGATCTTCGTGGCCTCGAACACCTCCTCCTGGGTGGCGCCGGCGCGGATGGCCTGCATGACGGTGTTGATGCGGCCGTCGGTCGGGCGGACCGCGACGCGCAGCAGCTCGTCCTTGTCGCCGGGCTCGCCGACGAAGGTGAACTGCGAGCCCTTCTTCTCCAGGGAGCGCAGGGCCTTCTGGAGGGCCTCGGTGAAGTTGCGGCCGATGGCCATGGCCTCGCCCACCGACTTCATGGTGGTGGTGAGGGTGGCGTCGGCGAGCGGGAACTTCTCGAAGGCGAAGCGCGGGGCCTTGACGACGACGTAGTCGAGGGTCGGCTCGAAGGAGGCCGGGGTCTTCTCGGTGATGTCGTTGGGGACCTCGTCCAGCGTGTAGCCGATGGCCAGCTTGGCGGCGATCTTGGCGATCGGGAAGCCGGTGGCCTTGGAGGCGAGCGCGGAGGAGCGGGAGACGCGCGGGTTCATCTCGATGACGATGACGCGGCCGTCGTCCGGGTTGATCGCGAACTGGATGTTGCAGCCGCCGGTGTCGACGCCGACCTCGCGGATGATCGCGATGCCGATGTCACGCAGCCGCTGGTACTCGCGGTCGGTGAGGGTCATGGCCGGGGCCACGGTGATGGAGTCGCCGGTGTGGACGCCCATCGGGTCGAAGTTCTCGATGGAGCAGACGACGACCACGTTGTCCTTGGTGTCGCGCATCAGCTCCAGCTCGTACTCCTTCCAGCCGAGGATGGACTCCTCCAGGAGGACCTCGGTGGTCGGGGAGAGCGTGAGGCCCTGGCCGGCGATGCGGCGCAGCTCGTCCTCGTCGTGGGCGAAGCCGGAGCCGGCGCCGCCCATGGTGAAGGAGGGGCGGACGACGACGGGGTAGCCGCCGAGGGTCTCGACGCCCTTGAGGACGTCGTCCATCGAGTGGCAGATGACCGAGCGGGCGGACTCGCCGTGGCCGATCTTGGCCTTGACGGCCTCGACGACGCCCTTGAAGAGCTCGCGGTCCTCGCCCTTGTTGATGGCCTCGACGTTGGCGCCGATGAGCTCGACGCCGTACTTCTCCAGCACACCCTGCTCGTGCATGGAGATGGCCGTGTTCAGGGCCGTCTGGCCGCCGAGGGTGGGCAGGAGGGCGTCGGGGCGCTCCTTGGCGATGATCTTCTCGACGAACTCGGGGGTGATCGGCTCGACGTACGTGGCGTCGGCGATCTCCGGGTCGGTCATGATCGTCGCCGGGTTGGAGTTCACCAGGATGACCCGCAGGCCCTCGGCCTTGAGGATGCGGCATGCCTGGGTGCCGGAGTAGTCGAACTCGGCGGCCTGGCCGATGACGATCGGGCCGGAGCCGATGACCAGGACGGACTGGATATCGGTGCGCTTAGGCACGCTCGGCCTCCATCAGGCTAACGAAGCGGTCGAAGAGGTAGGCGGCGTCGTGCGGGCCGGCTGCCGCTTCGGGGTGGTACTGGACGGAGAAGGCCGGCTGGTCGAGCAGCTGGAGGCCCTCCACGACGTTGTCGTTCAGGCAGACGTGCGAGACCTCGGCGCGGCCGAAGGGGGTCTCGGAGACCTGGTCGAGGGGCGCGTCGACGGCGAAGCCGTGGTTGTGCGCGGTGACCTCGACCTTGCCGGTGGTGCGGTCCTGGACGGGCTGGTTGATGCCGCGGTGGCCGTACTTCAGCTTGTAGGTGCCGAAGCCGAGGGCGCGGCCGAGGATCTGGTTGCCGAAGCAGATGCCGAAGAGCGGGGTCTTGCGCTCCAGGACGCCCCGCATGACGGCGACGGGGCCGTCGGCGGTGGCCGGGTCGCCCGGGCCGTTGGAGAAGAAGACGCCGTCCGGGTTGACCGCGTAGACGTCCTCGACGGTCGCGGTGGCGGGCAGGACGTGCACCTCGATGCCGCGCTGGGCCATCCGGTGCGGGGTCATGCCCTTGATGCCGAGGTCGACGGCGGCGACGGTGAAGCGCTTCTCGCCGATCGCGGGGACGACGTACGCCTCCTTGGTGGCGACCTCGGCGGAGAGGTTCGCGCCCTTCATCTGCGGAACATCCTGGACCTTCGCCAGCAGTACGGCGTCGTCCATGACCGCCGCGCCGGAGAAGATGCCCACGCGCATGGCGCCGCGCTCGCGCAGGTGGCGGGTGAGGGCGCGGGTGTCGACGCCGCTGATGCCGACGACGCCCTGCCTGACGAGCTCCTCGTCCAGCGAGCGCTGCGAGCGCCAGTTCGACGGGACGCGCGCGGGGTCGCGTACGACGTAGCCGGAGACCCAGATGCGGGAGGACTCGGGGTCCTCGTCGTTGACGCCGGTGTTGCCCACGTGCGGGGCGGTCATCACGACGACCTGCCGGTGGTAGGACGGGTCGGTGAGGGTCTCCTGGTAGCCGGTCATGCCGGTGGAGAACACGGCCTCGCCGAAGGTCTCCCCCACTGCGCCGTAGGCGCGGCCGCGGAAGATGCGGCCGTCCTCCAGGACGAGTACGGCGGGAGCTTTGGCTGCTCCCCTGGTGGAGGTCGTCATCGTTCGGCGCCTTCCGTCGTGATGGATGTGTTCATGGAGTTGATGGCCTCGACCCAGGCGGCGTGCTCGGCCGCGCGGTCGGAGCGGAATCCGGAGTCGATCAGCTTGTCGCCGTGCGCCCAGGTGACGACGAGCAGACCGCCCTCGGTGAGTACCTTGCCCGCGATTCCCTTGTCGAGGCGGGCGCCGCGCAGCTGCGGGGCTGGTACGAAGAAGTCGGTGGCACCCGGACGGACCACGTCCAGGCCCGCGTCGGTGAGCGTGAGCTCCACGCGGCTGCGCACACCCAGACCGTGGGCGACGATCCGGTCGAGCCACTGCCCGGCGGTGGTGGACCCGTGGTAGCGGCCGGTGAGGGCCAGCCGGTGCTCGGGCAGGCCGCTCGGGGCGGCGGGGAGCTCCGGCAGACCGCTCTGCAGGGCTCCGCGCCATTTCCAGCCCTGCCGCATGAGCCAGTACACGAACGCGATGAAGACGAGCAGACCGATGACCCACGCGATGCGGGCGCCCCAGTCCGTCACCTCCGCCGAGTGTCGTCCGGTGGCCTCGGCGGCCAGTTGGATCACTGCAGGTGTCACGCGAGTTTCCCGTCCACGACCGTTGCCCGGCCCCGCAGGAAGGTGTGCGTCACGCGTCCCGGCAGCTCGCGTCCCTCGTAGGGGGTGTTGCGGCTGCGGGAGGCGAAGTGTGCGGGGTCCACGACACCACGGTACGAGGTATCGACCAAGGTCAGGTTCGCGGGTTCACCTGCCGAGACGGGCCGGCCGTGCTGGTGGGACAGGCCGCCGATGCGGGCGGGGGCGAAGGACATGCGGTCGGCGACGCCGGCCCAGTCCAGCATCCCGGTCTCCACCATCGTCTGCTGGACGACGGAGAGCGCGGTCTCCAGGCCCACCATGCCCATGGCGGCGGCGGCCCACTCGCAGTCCTTGTCCTCGTGCGGGTGCGGCGCGTGGTCGGTGGCGACGATGTCGATCGTGCCGTCGGCGAGCGCCTCGCGCAGGGCCATCACGTCGCGCTCGGTGCGCAGCGGCGGGTTGACCTTGTAGACCGGGTTGTACGAGCGCACCAGCTCGTCGGTGAGGAGCAGGTGGTGCGGGGTGACCTCGGCGGTGACGTCGATGCCGCGGGACTTGGCCCAGCGGACGATCTCGACGGAGCCGGCGGTGGAGAGGTGGCAGATGTGCACGCGGGAGCCGACGTGCTCGGCGAGGAGGACGTCGCGGGCGATGACCGACTCCTCGGCGACGGCCGGCCAGCCGCCCAGGCCCAGCTCCGCGGAGACGGTGCCCTCGTTCATCTGGGCGCCCTCGGTCAGGCGGGGCTCCTGGGCGTGCTGGGCGACGACGCCGCCGAACGCCTTCACGTACTCCAGGGCGCGGCGCATGATCACGGCGTCGTCCACGCACTTGCCGTCGTCGGAGAAGACGGTGACGCGGGCGGCGGACTCGTGCATGGCGCCGAGCTCGGAGAGCTTCTTGCCCTCCAGGCCGACGGTGACGGCGCCGATGGGCTGCACGTCGCAGTAGCCGGACTCCTTGCCCAGGCGCCAGACCTGCTCGACCACGCCGGCGGTGTCGGCGACCGGGAAGGTGTTGGCCATGGCGAAGACGGCGGTGTAGCCGCCGGAGGCGGCGGCGCGGGTGCCGGTGAGGACGGTCTCGGAGTCCTCGCGGCCGGGCTCGCGCAGGTGGGTGTGGAGGTCGACCAGGCCGGGGAGGAGGACCTGCCCGGCGGCCTCGATGACGGTCGCGCCCTCGGCGGAGAGGTTCTCGCCGACCTGCGCGATGGTCTCGCCGTCGATCAGGACGTCCTGGGCCTCGCCGCCGAGGATCTGCGCACCGCGGATAAGGATCTTGCTCATGGTTACTTGGTCTCCTCGGTACGGGCGGCGGTGCTGGTGGTGACGGCGGGCTCGGAGCCTCCGAGCAGCAGGTACAGGACGGCCATGCGGATGGAGACGCCGTTGGCGACCTGCTCGACGACCGTGCAGCGGTCGGAGTCGGCGACCTCGGCGGTGATCTCCATCCCGCGGACCATGGGCCCGGGGTGCATCACGATGGCGTGCTCGGGCATCCGGGCCATCCGGCCGGCGTCCAGGCCGTAGCGGCGCGAGTACTCGCGCTCGGTGGGGAAGAAGGCCGCGTTCATCCGCTCGCGCTGCACACGCAGCATCATGACCGCGTCGGACTTCGGCAGCACCTCGTCCAGGCTGTACGAGACCTCGCAGGGCCAGCTCTCGACGCCGACGGGCACCAGGGTGGGCGGGGCCACCAGGGTGACCTCGGCGCCGAGGGTGTGCAGCAGGTCCACGTTGGAGCGGGCCACGCGGCTGTGCAGGACGTCGCCGACGATCGTGATCCGGCGGCCGTCGAGGCCCTTGCCGAGGCCGGCGTCCCGGCCGACCAGGCGGCGGCGCATGGTGAAGGCGTCGAGCAGGGCCTGGGTGGGGTGCTGGTGGGTGCCGTCGCCGGCGTTGATCACCGGGGCGTCGATCCAGCCGGAGTTGGCGAGCCGGTAGGGGGCGCCGGAGGCGTGGTGGCGGATGACGACCGCGTCCACGCCCATGGCCTCCAGGGTCTGGGCGGTGTCCTTGAGGGACTCGCCCTTGGAGACGCTGGAGCCCTTCGCCGCGAAGTTGATGACGTCGGCGGAGAGGCGCTTCTCGGCGGCTTCGAAGGAGATCCGGGTGCGGGTGGAGTCCTCGAAGAACAGGTTGCAGATCGTGCGGCCGCGCAGGGTGGGCAGCTTCTTTATCGGCCGGTCGGCGACCCGGGCCATCTCCTCGGCGGTGTCGAGGATGAGGACGGCGTCGTCGCGCGTGAGGTCGGCGGCCGAGATGAGGTGGCGCTTCATCTGGGTGCTCCGTAAGTCGGGAGGGCAGGCAGGCGGCGTTCGAGGTGGTGCGGGCAGGGCAGGCCGGGGCACGGACCCCGGCTCGGGGCCCCGTACCCGGGTGGGCTACTGCGCTGCTGCCTGGGCGGTCCGCTGGCCGAGCAGTACGGCGTCGCGGCCGTCCTCCTCCTGGAGCTGGACCTTGACGGTCTCCCGCAGCGAGGTGGGCAGGTTCTTGCCCACGTAGTCGGCGCGGATCGGAAGTTCACGGTGGCCGCGGTCGACGAGGACCGCGAGCTGGACGGCGCGGGGGCGGCCGAGGTCGCCGAGGGCGTCGAGGGCGGCGCGGATGGTGCGGCCGGAGAACAGGACGTCGTCGACGAGGACCACGAGGCGGCCGTCGATGTCGTCGCCGGGGATCTCGGTGCGGCCGATGGCGCGGGCCGGCTTCATCCGCAGGTCGTCGCGGTACATGGTGATGTCGAGGGAACCGACCGGGATCTTCGTCCCGGTGATCTCCTCCAGCTTGGCCGCCAGCCGGCGGGCGAGGAACACGCCGCGGGTGGGGATGCCGAGGAGCACCACGTCGTCGGCGCCCTTGGCGCGTTCGACGATCTCGTGGGCGATACGGGTCAGGACCCGGGCGATGTCCTGCGCCTCCAGTACGGGGCGCATCGCTTCACCGGGAGAGACCTGGGAAACCTGGCTGTCCATGAAAAGGACCTCCTTCTCCGCCTCACGGGACGGACCTTAAAGGACGTCTGATGTACGCCGTCCACGGTACCAGGGCCGGGCGCACACCCGCGCCGCGGGCCGGGCGGCCGGCCTGGGAGGAAGGCGTCGATGACCATTCGGCTTGACGCATCCACGTAACGCTGCGTAACCTCACAGTGAGTTACCAGCCGCGCGGCGGAGCCGCACGTCACAGCGTCCGGGAGCGTTATGTCCAGCGAATACGCCAAACAGCTCGGGGCCAAGCTCCGCGC
Organism: Streptomyces sp. NPDC006687; assembly: GCF_040636215.1. Lineage (NCBI taxonomy): Bacteria > Bacillati > Actinomycetota > Actinomycetes > Kitasatosporales > Streptomycetaceae > Streptomyces > Streptomyces sp. NPDC006687. The sequence goes on from NZ_JBEYJJ010000012.1 coordinate 16,960, forward strand.
CATCCGCACCCAGCAGGGCCTCTCCCTCCACGGAGTCGAGGAGAAGTCCCAGGGCCGTTGGAAGGCCGTGGTGGTCGGCTCGTACGAGCGCGGGGACCGCGCCGTGACCGTCCAGCGCCTCGCCGAGCTGGCGGACTTCTACGGGGTGCCGGTCCAGGAGCTGCTGCCCGGCACGACCCCCGGCGGGGCCGCCGAGCCGCCGCCGAAGCTGCGCCTGGACCTGGAGCGCCTGGCGGGCGTGCCCGCCGAGAAGGCCGGCCCGCTCCAGCGCTACGCGGCGACCATCCAGAGCCAGCGCGGCGACTACAACGGCAAGGTGCTGTCGATCCGCCAGGACGACCTGCGCACCCTGGCCGTGATCTACGACCAGTCGCCCTCGGTCCTGACCGAGCAGCTGATCAGCTGGGGCGTCCTGGACGCGGACGCGCGCCGCGCCGTGGCCCACGAGGACATCTAGTCCTCCGGGGCCCAGGCGCCCCACCAGCAGAAACGTACCGGCGGGTGCCGGGGCCTTCACGGGTCCCGGCACCCGCCGGTTTTTCGTGCGTCCCCCTCACGCCGGCCGCATACGGAAGGGGCATACGGAAGGGCCCGCGACACGGATGTCGCGGGCCCTTCCGTAGGTGCGCGGTGCGCGTCAGCTCTCGCCGCGGCGCAGGCTCGGCTTCAGGTCCTTGAAGCGGGCCAGCAGGCCGTTGACGAACGCCGGCGAGTCGTCCGTGGAGAACTCCTTCGCCAGTTGCACCGCCTCGTCGATCGCCACGGCGTCCGGGGTCTCGTCGACCCAGATCAGCTCGTAGGCGCCCAGCCGCACGATGTTCCGGTCGACGACCGGCATACGGTCGAGCTCCCAGTCCACGGCGTAGGTGACGATCAGGTCGTCGATGCGGTTGACCTTCTCGGCGTAGCCCTCGACGAGGTCCATCGTGAAGGCGCTGACCGGCGGCTGCCGGACATCCGCATTCGCGTGCCGGATCCAGTCCGCGAGGACCTCGCGCACGGGTACGGCGCGCTGGTCGGCCTCGAAGAGGATCTGGAAGGCGCGCTTGCGCGCGTTGCTCCGGGCAGCCACGGTTAGCTGTTCACCCGGCCGAGGTAGGCGCTGGTGCGGGTGTCGACCTTGATCTTCTCGCCGGTGGTGACGAAGAGCGGGACCTGGATCTCGTGGCCGGTCTCCAGCTTGGCGGGCTTGGTGCCGCCGGTGGAGCGGTCGCCCTGGACGCCGGGGTCGGTGTGCTCGATGGTCAGCTCGACGGCGGCCGGGAGCTCGACGTAGAGCACCTCGCCCTCGTGCTGGGCCACGGAGGCGGTGAAGCCCTCGATGAGGAAGTTGGCGGCGTCGCCGACGGCCTTCTTGTCGACCATCAGCTGGTCGAAGGTGCTCATGTCCATGAAGACGAAGTACTCGCCGTCCATGTACGAGAACTGCATGTCACGGCGGTCGATCGTGGCGGTGTCGACCTTCGTGCCGGCGTTGAAGGTCTTGTCGACGACCTTGCCGGAGAGCACGTGCTTGAGCTTGGTGCGCACGAAGGCCGGGCCCTTGCCGGGCTTGACGTGCTGGAACTCGACGACGGACCAGAGCTGGTCACCGTCGAGCTTGAGCACCATGCCGTTCTTGAGGTCGTTCGTGGAAGCCACGGTTGCGGAATCTCCTGCACTGGAAGACCGCGGAGGCGCACACGGTCCGCCACAGCGGACTACAGTGCGAGCAGCTCCTTGGTCGTAATGGTGAGTAGCTCGGGACCGCCGTCCGCCTCGGGGCGTACGACGAGCGTGTCATCGATCCGGACACCTCCCCGGCCGGGGAGGTGAACCCCCGGTTCGACGGTGACCGGCACGCAAGCGTCCAGTTTACCCATTGCCGTAGGTGCAAGCTGCGGGTCCTCGTCGATTTCCAGGCCGACGCCGTGCCCCATGCATCCGGCGAGGGCCTCGCCGTGCCCCGCCGAGTCCAGTACGGAGCGGGCCGCGTGGTCCACGTCGCGGTACGCCGCACCGGGCAGCAGCGCCTGCCGGCCGGCCCGCTGGGCGGCGAAGACGAGGTCGTACAGCTCGATCTGCCAGTCGGCGGGGGTCGTACCGATCACGAAGGTGCGGCCGATCTCGCAGCGGTAGCCCCGGTAGTTCGCACCCAGGCACACCGACAGGAAGTCGCCCTCCTCCACCCGCCGGTCCGTGGGCCGGTGCCGGGAGCGGCCGGAGTGCGGGCCGGTGCCGACCGAGGTCGGGAAGGCCGGGCCGTCGGCGCCGTGGTCGACCAGCCTGCGCTCCAGCTCCAGCGCCAGATGACGTTCGGTGCGCCCGACCAGGATCGACTCCAGCAGCTCGCCGAGGGCCTGGTCGGCGATCTCGGCGGCGATGCGCAGGCAGGCGATCTCCCCCTCGTCCTTGACCAGCCGCTGCTGCTCCACGGCCGCGCCCAGGTCGGCCAGCCGCAGCCGGGGTGCGACGGAGCTCACGGCGCGGTGCCGGGCGACGGTGAGGTGGTGCTCCTCGACGGCGAGGGAGTCCGCCCGGGCGGCGGCGGCGCGGTCGGCCGCGGCCACCGCCGGATCGGCCCCGGGGCCGGCCAGCAGGCTGAGCGTCAGCCCCTCGTCCAGGCGCCCCTCCTCGGCCTCCCCGGTGGGGGCGGCGGCGCAGAACAGCTCGTCGTCGGCGGGCCCGACCAGCAGGACGGCGCCCAGCGGGGACGCCCCGGCGAGGTAGCGGACGTTCGCCGGACGCGTGATCAGAGCGGCGGAGTTGCCCGCGGCGGCGCAGCGCTCGCGGAGCAGGCCCCTGCGGGCCGCGTACACGTCTGACATGTCTTCGAGCGTACGAGCGCCCCGCGCATCCGGCCCGGCGAGCGCGTCCGGACGGGCCCGGTACGGCCCCTCCCCCGCCCCCTACCAGCGCGGAGGGCTGGCCAGGGCCCGGGAGAGGGCCTCGTCCAGGGCGCGGGCGGTGCCCTCCACGTCGAGGTGGGAGTTGTCGATGATCGGCAGCCCCGAGCCGTACCATCCGGCCATCCGCCCGTGGATCCGCGCCACCTCCTCGTCGGACAGGCGCCGGTTGCCGGAGCGGGCGGCGTTGCGGTCCAGGACGATCTCCAGGCCGGGGAGCAGCACGACCGGGAGCAGGGCGGGCCCCACATGGCGCTTCCAGCCGCCGAGGCCGACCACGGGCCGGTCCGGGAAGACGGCGTCGTCGAGGATGCAGGAGATGCCGTTGGCCAGGAAGTTGCGGGCGGCGAAGCCGCAGGTGCGGCGGGCGAGGCGGTACTGGGCCTCGGAGTGCTCGTTCCATCCGGCCTGCGGGTCGGCGAAGCCCGAGCGGACCCATTCGCGGACGTCGTCGAGGCTGATGTGCGCGGTCGGCACGGGACGGGTCGCCGCCCAGTGCCGGGCCACGGTGGTCTTGCCGGCGCCCGCCGGGCCGATGAGCAGCACGGCGAGCGTGGCACCGCCCGTCCCTCCTGCGGGGGGTACGGGCGGCGCGGGTGCGGCGGGCGGCAGCGGGATGTGCCCGGTCGCCTCGGGCACCGGGGGCGCCGGCGGCACCGGGCCCGCCGGGGACCCCGGGGGCGTCTGGGACCCCTGGGGCGCCGGCCAGCCCTGCGCGGGGGGTATCTGCGGTGGCGGGGGTGCTGCCGGGTGCTGTCCCGCCGGACCCCAGCCCCCCACTCCGTGCTGCATCCTCGCCACTCCGTCTCGTTCAGGCGACTGATGCGAGAACGTTATCTCAGCCCGTGACCTCTTCTGCCAGCGCGCGCAGCGCCAGCCGGTAGGAGCCCAGTCCGAAGCCCGCCACGGTACCGGTCGCCACGGCCGCGATGACCGAGGTGTGCCGGAACTCCTCCCGGGCGTAGGGGTTGGAGATGTGCACCTCGATCAGCGGCGCGGTGCGCTGGGCGGCCGCGTCGCGCATGGCGTACGAGTAGTGCGTGAAGGCGCCCGGGTTGATCACGACCGGGAGCTTCCCGTCCGCCGCCTCGTGCAGCCAGCGGACGAGCTCGCCCTCGTCGTTGGTCTCGCGGACCTCGACGTCGAAGCCGAGTTCCGCGCCCAGGGTGCGGCAGCTCTCGACCAGGCCGGCGTACGAGGTGGCCCCGTAGACGTCGGGCTCGCGGGAGCCGAGCCGGCCCAGGTTCGGGCCGTTCAGCACCAGGACGCGGCGGCTCACGCCGACACCTCGCCGTAGGCGGCGATCAGGTGGGCCGGGTCGGGGCCCTCCAGGACGGTGGGCTTGGCCAGGCCGTCGAGGACGATGAAGCGCAGCAGGTTGCCGCGGGACTTCTTGTCGACCTGCATGGTCTGGAGCAGCTTGGGCCACTGGTCGCCGCGGTAGGTCAGCGGCAGGCCGACGGAGGCGAGGATCTCCTTGTGCCGGTCGGCGGTGGCGTCGTCCAGGCGCCCGGCGAGGCGGCCCAGCTCGGCGGCGAAGACCATGCCCACGGAGACGGCGGCGCCGTGGCGCCACTTGTAGCGCTCGTTCTTCTCGATGGCGTGCGCGAGGGTGTGCCCGTAGTTGAGGATCTCCCGCAGGCCCGACTCCTTGAGGTCGCTGGAGACCACCTCGGCCTTGACGCGGATCGAGCGGACGATCAGCTCGGCCGTGTGCGGTCCGGCGGGGGTACGGGCCGCCGCCGGGTCCTCCTCGATCAGGTCGAGGATCGCCGGGTCGGCGATGAAACCGGCCTTGATGATCTCGGCGAGACCGCTGACGTAGTCGTGGACGCCCAGCGACTCCAGCGCCGCCAGGTCGCACAGCACACCGGCCGGCGGGTGGAAGGCCCCGACGAGGTTCTTGCCCTCGGCGGTGTTGATGCCGGTCTTGCCGCCGACGGCCGCGTCCACCATCGCCAGGACGGTGGTCGGGACCGCGATCCAGCGCACCCCGCGCAGCCAGGTGGCCGCGACGAAGCCCGCCAGGTCGGTGGTGGCGCCGCCGCCCACGCCGACGATCACGTCGGTGCGGGTGAAGCCGGACTGGCCGAGCGCCTTCCAGCAGTAGGCCGCCACCTCGACGGTCTTGGCCTCCTCGGCGTTGGGCACCTGGATGGCGACGGCCTCGTAGCCCTGCTCGGCGAGGTCCGCGCGCAGCGCCTCGCCGGTCTCGGCGAGGGCCTCGGGGTGGATCACGGCCACCCGCTGGGCCTTGCCGCCGATGAGGCCGCCCAGCTCGCCGAGCAGCTGCCGGCCGACCAGCACGTCGTACGCCTCGTGTCCGGCGGTAGCGCCGACCTGAATGCGCGTCACCTGGTCTGTCATACGTCCTTCAACTCCAGAGCGTCGAGGACCGCCTGGGCGACCTCTTCGGGGGTGCGCTCGTCCGTGGCCACCACGACGCGCGCGACTTCGGTGTACAGGTGCCGCCGGGCCTCCATCAGCTCGCGCCACTGCCGGCGCGGGTTGACGGCCAGCAGCGGGCGGGCCGCGCCGAGACCGACGCGGCGGACGGCCTCCTCGACGTCCATCGACAGGTAGGCGACGGGCAGCCCGGCCAGCAGGGCGCGGGTGTCCGGGTCGAGGACGGCGCCGCCGCCGAGGGCGAGGACCCCGGTGTGCCCGGCGACGGCGGCGGCGACCGCCTGCCGCTCCAGCTCACGGAAGTGGGGCTCGCCCTCGTCGATGAAGATGTCGGAGATCTCGCGGCCCTGCGCCGCGACGATGTCCGCGTCCGTGTCCCGGTAGGCGACGCCGAGCCGCTCGGCGAGCAGCGCCCCCACCGTGGACTTGCCGGACCCCATGGGGCCGACGAGGACGACGAGCGGTCCGCCCGTCACCGGATCTGCAGGTTGTCGAGGTAGGACCGCACGTTGCGGCGGGTCTCGGTGACGGAGTCTCCGCCGAACTTCTCCACGACCGCGTCGGCCAGGACGAGCGCGACCATGGCCTCGGCGACGATGCCCGCGGCGGGCACCGCGCAGACGTCGGAGCGCTGGTGGTGGGCCACCGTCGCCTCACCGGTGGCCACGTCGACGGTGGCCAGGGCGCGCGGCACGGTCGCGATGGGCTTCATGGCGGCGCGGACGCGCAGCAGCTCACCGGTGGTCAGGCCGCCCTCGGTGCCGCCGGAGCGGCCGGTGGTGCGCTTGATGCCCTCGGGGGTGGAGACGATCTCGTCGTGGGCCTTGGAGCCGGGCACGCGGGCCAGCTCGAAGCCGTCGCCGACCTCGACGCCCTTGATGGCCTGGATGCCCATGAGGGCGCCGGCGAGGCGGGCGTCGAGACGGCGGTCCCAGTGGACGTGGGAGCCGAGGCCGACGGGCACGCCGTAGGCGAGGACCTCGACGACGCCGCCGAGGGTGTCGCCGTCCTTGTGGGCCTGGTCGATCTCCGCGACCATCGCCTTCGACGCGTCGGCGTCGAGGCAGCGCACCGGGTCGGCGTCGAGCTTCTCGACGTCGGCGGGGGTGGGGTAGACGCCGTAGGGGGCCTTGGCCGAGGCCAGTTCCACCACGTGGGAGACGATCTCGATGCCGGCGGTCTCCTTGATGAAGGACCGGGCGATGGCGCCGAGGGCCACGCGGGCGGCCGTCTCACGGGCGCTGGCGCGCTCCAGGATCGGGCGGGCCTCGTCGAAGCCGTACTTCTGCATCCCGGCGAGGTCGGCGTGGCCGGGACGCGGCCGGGTGAGCGGCGCGTTGCGGCCGGTGTCCTTGAGCAGCGAGGGGTCGACGGGATCGGCCGACATGACCGTCTCCCACTTGGGCCACTCGGTGTTGCCGACCATGACGGCGACGGGGGAGCCCAGGGACAGGCCGTGGCGGACGCCGCCGAGGAAGGTGATCTCGTCCTGCTCGAACTTCATCCGGGCACCGCGTCCATAGCCGAGGCGGCGCCGGGCCAGGTGGTCGGCCACCAGCTCGGTGGTGACCGGGACGCCGGCGGGAAGGCCCTCCAGCGTCGCGACCAGGGCCGGTCCGTGCGACTCTCCTGCGGTCAGCCAACGCAACCTGCTCAACGATGCTCCTCATGCTCGCGCCGGGCACTGCCACGACGGGCCGGGTGCGCGGGCCCGGTACCGCCGGTACCCGAATCCTCCCACGTCCCGGGGGTCCCCCCGTGATCCGGTCCAGCTATCGGACGGCCGTCTCACGCCGGCGCCACCACCGGTAGCCCTCGTAGAGGGCCACCACGGCCAGCAGCGACCCGATGATCCACTTCATCCAGCCGGGCAGACTGCCGAGCAGCACCCGCACGAACACCACGACCCCGTACGCCGCGTCCCACTTCGACGCCAGCGTCTGACCCGGTCCGAACCCGTCCACACGTCCCCCTCACCCCGTATCACAGCAGGTGGGAAGCCTAACGCGCGGCGATGGCCCGTTCTCCGGCGGCCCGCATGGCCGCCAGGGGGCCCGGGGTGCGGCCGGTCATCTGCTCCACCTGGAGCACGGCCTGGTGCACCAGCAGGTCGAGGCCGCCGAGGAGGGTGCCGCCGCGCCCGGTCCAGGCGGCGGCCAGGGGGGTGGGCCAGGGGTCGTACAGGACGTCGAAGAGGGCGCCCGGCGCGTCCGGGACGGCGCCGGCCAGGGCGTCGGTGGCTCCCGCCGGGGTGGTGGCGATGACCAGCGGGGCCGTCAGGGCCTCGGCGGCCCGCGACCAGTCGGCGGTACGGACCTCCACCCCGAGCCGCTCGCCCCAGCCGCGCATCTCCTCGGCCCGGGCCGCCGAGCGGACGTACGCGGTGATCTCGCCGGTACAGATCCGCCCGAGCGCCGCCAGCGCGGAGGAGGCGGTGGCCCCGGCCCCCAGGACGGCCGCGGCGGGCACCTTCTCGACCCCGCGCTCGTGCAGGGCGGCCACCATGCCGGGGATGTCGGTGTTGTCACCGACGCGGCGGCCGTCCTCAGTGAGGACCAGGGTGTTGACCGCCTCGACGGAGGCGGCGGCGTCGCTGATCTCGTCCAGCAGCGGGATGACCGCCCGCTTGAGCGGCATCGTCAGGGAGAACCCGGCCCACTCGGGGCCGAGTCCGGCCACGAACCCGGGCAGCGCGGCCTCGTCGATCCGGAACCGGTCGTAGGTCCAGTCACCGAGGCCGAGCTCCCGGTAGGCCGCCCGGTGCAGTACCGGTGAGAGGGAGTGCTCGATGGGAGAACCCAGCACCGCGGCCCGTGTCCGTGACATGTCCTGCTACCCGCCGTTCTTCTTCTGCGCCTGACGCTCCTGGAACTCCGCGACGAGCTTGAGGTGCTCGTCGTAGGTCTTCGTGAAGGTCGTCTTGTTGCCGTCGACCGACACGAAGAACATCCAGCCGCCGTGATCGGGGTTGAGCGTAGCGGTCAGCGCGTCCAGGCCCGGGTTGTTGATCGGGCCGGGCGGGAGGCCCTTGACGAAGTGCGTGTTGTACGGGTGGTCGAACGCCTGGGCTTCCTTCAGGTTGAAGTTGATCTCGCTCTGGTTCTTGACGTAGTTGTACGTCGAGTCGAACTGGAGCTTCTGGTTCGTGACGTCGTTGGTCTTCTTGAGGCGGTTGTAGACCACCTCGGCCATCTTGCGGAAGTCGTCGTGGTTCTTGCCCTCGGCGTTGACGAGGCTCGCGACGGTGATGACCTGGAGCGGGTTCTCCAGGTTGAGTTCCTTGGCCTTGGCCTCGACGCCCAGCTCCGCGTACTTGTCGGAGGCGTTCTTGACCATCTGCTTGAGCAGGGACTCGGGCGTGCTGTCCTTCTTGAGGTCGTACCGCATCGGGTACAGGAACCCTTCCAGCGGGTCCATGACCTTCGGGTTGCTCGCCGCCCAGGCCGGCAGGCCCAGGTTCTTCGACTCGCGCTGGGCGATCTCCCGGGTGGTGCCCTCGGGTTTGCCGAGCTTGCGGTCGATGGCCTTGTAGACGTCCGAGTTGCGCATGCCCTCGGGCACCGTGATGACGGCCAGCTTGCTGGGGTCGATCATCAGCGCGACCGCGGCCGTACCCGACATCTTCTTCTTCAGCGGGTAGATGCCGGGCTGGATCTGCTTGCCCTTGGGGTTGGCGTTCGCGGCGTCGACGAACGCCTGGGCGCTGGCGACCACGCCGGCTTCCTTCAGGATGCGGCCCATCTGGCCGAGGCCCGCGTTCTTGGGGATCTCGACGTCGACGGTCTCGTCCGTGCCCTCGCCCGCGAAGTCCTCGGTGGCGCCGAACCGGTCCTTCAGATAGCCGTAGCCGTAGTAGCCGCCCCCGCCGACGATGCCGACGATGACCACGGCGGCGACCAGGCAGGCCGCGCCGCTGCGCTTCTTCTGCTTCTTCTTGCCGCCCCGGCCGCGGCCCGCACGGCGGCCGGCGGCCGCCGGCTCGTCGGCGTCGTCGTCCGCGCCGCCCACGGGCAGGGCCGCCTCCTCAGGCTCCTCCTCGGCCGGTTCCGGTTCGAGGTGGCGCTGGTTCGGGGGCGCCGGCGGCGGGTAGGCGTCCGGCGTCGCGTACAGGTCGGGGGCCTCGCCGGGGAAGGCGGCGGACTGGGGGGCGTAGGGGTCGGCGCCCGCGTAGGGGTCGGTCTGGACGGCGGCCATGTACTGCTGCTCGTGGGCGCCGTCCCACGCCTGGCCCTGGCCCTCGTACGAGGGCTGCTGCTGGAGCTGCTGAGGGGCCTGGGCGTGGGCGTACGCCTGCTGCTCGGCGTACTGCGGCTGCTCCGCGTACTGCGGGGCGTACTCCTGCTGGTACGGGACCTGCTGGAACTGCGGGTCCTGGTACTGCTGGTCCTGGTGCTGCGGCTCCAGGGGGTGCTGGTACTGCTGCGGGTCACCGCCGTAGGGAACCTGCCCCTGCTGCGTCTGGTGCGCGGTCCACCCCTGGTCCCCGTAGAGGGGGTCCTGGGGGTTCCACGGTTCGGAGCCGTGGCCCCGGCCATAGTCAGTCATCGGTCCCCTAGAGCCGCGAGACGTGGTCCTCGGCTCGTTACGGCCGCGGCACCCGGTTCCGCCTCTTGAGTGGTGGGCGACGGCTGTTCGAATGCCGTCTCATCGCGCGGAACGTTACCGTACCGCGATCAGACAACCACTTCGACGCACTCACCAGGCGGATTACCTGATACCCGTTCGGTCTCAAGAGCGTTCTGAAGGATGATCACAGCGGCAGCCTGGTCGATGACCGACCTGCCCTTCTTCGCGTTCCTCCCGGAAGCCCGCAGGCCCTGCGCGGCGGTGACCGTGGTCATCCGCTCGTCCACCAGGCGGACCGTCACCGGCTTGATCCCCTTGGCCAGTTCGTTCGCGAAGGCACGCACCTTGGCCGCGGCCGGCCCCTCCCGCCCGCTGAGCGAGCGGGGGAGGCCGACGACGACTTCGAGGGGCTCGTACTCGGCGACGAGCTGCCGCAGCCGCCGGTGGGCGGCCGGGACGTCACGTCCCGGCACGGTCTCCACCGGCGTGGCGAGCACCCCGTCGGGGTCGCAGGAGGCGACCCCGATCCGGGCGTCTCCGACATCGACGGCCAGGCGGCGGCCGCGGCGCAGGCTCATCGTCAGGCCGTCTCGACGACGAGACGCTCGACCGCGGCGATGGCCTCGGGCACGGCGGCCGGGTTCTGGCCGCCGCCCTGGGCCACGTCCGGCTTGCCGCCACCGCCGCCGCCGAGGGTCTTGGCGGCGGTACGGACGAGGTCGCCGGCCTTGAGGCCGCGCTCGCGGGCCGCCTCGTTGGTGGCGATCACGGTCAGCGGGCGGTCGTTCGCCACGGTGAACAGCGCGACGACGGCCGGGCGGTCGCCCGGGATGCGGCCGCGGACGTCGAGGACCAGCTTGCGCAGGTCGTCGGCGCCCGTGCCGTCCGGCACCTGGCCGACGACGAGGGCGACGCCGCGGATGTCCTGGGCGCCGGCGGCGAGACCGGCGGCGGCCTGGAGGACCTTCTCCGCGCGGAACTTCTCGATCTCCTTCTCGGCGTCCTTCAGCTTGCCGAGCATGGAGGCGATCTTCTCCGGCAGCTCCTCCGGGCGGCCCTTGACCAGCTCCTGGAGCTGGGCGACGACCGTGTGCTCCTTGGCGAGGAAGTTGTACGCGTCCACGCCGACCAGGGCCTCGACGCGGCGCACGCCGGAGCCGATGGAGGACTCGCCGAGCAGCTTCACCAGACCCAGCTGGGCGGTGTTGCCGACGTGCGTGCCGCCGCAGAGCTCCTTGGAGAAGTCGCCGATGGTCACGACGCGGACCCGCTCGCCGTACTTCTCGCCGAACTCGGCGATGGCGCCCTGCTTCTTCGCCTCGTCGATGCTCATGATCTCGGCGGTGACGTCGAGCTCGCGGGAGAGCACGTCGTTGATCTTCTGCTCCACGTCGGTGAGCACCGTACCGGGGACGGCGTTCGGCGAGCCGAAGTCGAAGCGGAAGCGGCCGGGGCTGTTCTCGGAGCCGGCCTGGGCGGCCGTCGGGCCGAGGGCGTCGCGCAGCGCCTGGTGGGTCAGGTGGGTGGCCGAGTGGGCGCGGGCGATGGCCCGGCGGCGCGTGACGTCGATGGCGGCGAACGCGGAAGCGCCGACGGTGACCTCGCCGACCTGGACGGAGCCCTTGTGGACGGAGACGCCCGGGACGGGCTGCTGCACGTCGCGGACGACGATGACGGCGCCGGTGTCGAGCTTGATGCGGCCCTGGTCGGCGAGCTGGCCGCCGCCCTCGGCGTAGAAGGGGGTGCGGTCGAGGACGACCTCGACCTCGTCGCCCTCGGAGGCGGCGGGCGCGGAGACGCCGTTGACCAGGAGGCCCACGATGGTGGCCTCGCCCTGGTTGGTGGCGTAGCCGGTGAACTCGGTGGCGCCGGAGCCGTCGGCGATCTCGCGGTAGGCGGAGACGTCGGCGTGGCCGGTCTTCTTGGCCTTGGCGTCGGCCTTGGCCCGGTCGCGCTGCTCCTGCATCAGGCGGCGGAAGCCGGACTCGTCCACGGACAGGCCCTGCTCGGCGGCCATCTCCAGGGTGAGGTCGATCGGGAAGCCCCAGGTGTCGTGGAGCAGGAACGCCTTGTCGCCGGAGAGGACCGTGCCGCCGGCGGCCTTGGTCTCGGTCACGGCGGTGTCGAGGATGTTCGTGCCGCCCTTGAGGGCCTTGAGGAAGGCGGCCTCTTCGGCGAGCGCGACGGTCTCGATGCGCTTGCGGTCGGTGACGAGCTCCGGGTACTGCTGGCCCATCGTGTTGATCACGACGTCGACCAGGTCCTGGACGACGGGACCCGTGGCGCCCATGAGGCGCATGTTGCGGATGGCGCGGCGCATGATGCGGCGCAGCACATAGCCGCGGCCCTCGTTGCCGGGAGTGACGCCGTCGCCGATGAGCATGACGGAGGTGCGGATGTGGTCGGCGACCACGCGCATCGACACGTCGCTGTCCTTGGCGGCGCCGTAGCGCACGCCGGTCAGCTCGGTGGCCTTGTCCATGACCACGCGCAGGGTGTCGGTCTCGTACATGTTCTGGACGCCCTGGAGGATCATCGCCAGGCGTTCGAGGCCGAGACCGGTGTCGATGTTCTTGGAGGGCAGGTCGCCGAGGATCGGGAAGTCCTCCTTGCCCTCGCCGGCGCCGCGCTCGTACTGCATGAAGACCAGGTTCCAGATCTCCACGTACCGCTCGTCGTTGACGGCGGGGCCGCCCTCGACGCCGAACTCGGGGCCGCGGTCGTAGTTGATCTCGGAGCAGGGGCCGCAGGGGCCGGGAACGCCCATGGACCAGAAGTTGTCCTTCTTGCCCAGGCGCTGGATCCGCTCGGCCGGGACGCCGATCACCTCGCGCCAGATCGTCTCGGCCTCGTCGTCGTCGAGGTAGACGGTGATCCAGAGCTTCTCGGGCTCCAGGCCGAAGCCGCCGTCCGCCACGGAGCTGGTGAGCAGCTCCCAGGCGTACTTGATGGCGCCTTCCTTGAAGTAGTCCCCGAAGGAGAAGTTGCCGCACATCTGGAAGAACGTGCCGTGGCGCGTGGTCTTGCCGACCTCTTCGATGTCCGGGGTACGGACGCACTTCTGCACGCTGGTGGCCCGCGGAGCCGGGGGCTTGGTCTCGCCGAGGAAGTACGGCTTGAAGGGGACCATACCCGCGTTGACCAGCAGCAGAGTCGGGTCGTCGGCGATGAGCGACGCCGAAGGGACAACGGTGTGACCGCGCTCCTCGAAGAAGCTCAGCCAGCGGCGGCGGATTTCAGCCGACTCCATCAGTGGTCCTCATTCCGGTTGTACGAGAAGTTCGATCGGTGGGTGGTGCTGTCGGGTCCGATGGCCCGCAGCCGCCGCGGCCCGGGGAGGGCGGTGACGTTGTCGGGCCGGTCGGGGTCCTGGGTCAGGCCCAGTGCGTCGTTCAGCTCGTCCTCGCGCTGCGTCATTCCCGCCTTGACGTCGAGGGCGAAGTCCTTGAGGCGGTGGCCCGCCTCGACGGCCCTGTCGGCCGCCTGGGCCGCGAGGCTCTCCGGCGTCAGCTTCTTCAGCTGGCGGTTGACCTTGGTGGTGGCCCAGACGCCGGCGGCGGCGCCGGCGGTGAACCAGAAGGCTCGGCGGAACATCGGAGGTCTCAGCCCTTCTGCTTGCGGCGCCGGGGCGCCGGCACCGTACGGCCGACGATCACGGTGCGCCGGGGGGTCCGCTCGGGTCCCGCTTCGGTCCTGCCCAGGGCCTTGCGCACCCCGTAGCCGAAGGCCGCGACCTTGACGAGCGGGCCGCCGAAGGTGGAGGCGACGGTGGAGGACAGCGCGGAGGCGTTGGAGGTGACCTCCTGGACGTTGCTCGCGATGGCGTCGACCCGGTCGAGCTGGGTGCGCGCGGAGCGGACGGTCGTCGAGGCGTCCGCCAGCAGGGGGACGGCCTGCTCGGTGACCTCGGCCACGAGCTTGGTAGTGGCCTTGAGCACCTGGGCGAGCCTGGCCAGCGCCACTGCGAGGAAGGAGACCAGGATGGCCCAGAAGACGGCCACGATGATCCCGGCCACCTCTCCACCGGACACGTTGCACCGCTTCCTGAAGTCTGGAAACCCGACGGGTTAAGTCTGCTGGTTGGGTCTGCTCCGACCCTATCGCGCCGGGGGTCGGCCGCAGTACCGGATTGTGCTGCGGCTGCGCCGGGGATACGGCAAAGCCCGCCGCCCCCGGAGGGGACGGCGGGCCGGACCAGCCTGTGAGTGGCTACGGCCGCTGGATCAGCGGGCGTAGTACTCGACGACGAGCTGCTCGTCGCAGATGACCGGGATTTCCTTGCGGTTCGGGTCGCGGTCGAGACGGAAGGCCAGGGCCTTCAGGTTGACCTGCAGGTAACGCGGGGTCTCACCCTCACCGGCGTAGCCACCCTCGCGGGCGACCTGGAAGGGGTGCTTCTCGCGGCTGCGCTCGCGCACCGTGATGACGTCGTCGGGACGCACGCGGAACGACGGCTTGTCGACCTTGGCGCCGTTGACCTCGATGTGGCCGTGGACGACCATCTGGCGGGCCTGGTAGATGGTGCGGGCGATGCCGGCACGCAGGACCAGGGCGTCCAGACGACGCTCGAGCTCGACGACCAGCGCCTCGCCCGTCTTGCCCTCGGCCTTCTTCGCGCGGTCGTACGCGCGGGCCATCTGGCGCTCGGAGATGTCGTACTGCGCGCGCAGACGCTGCTTCTCCAGCAGACGGACCTTGTAGTCCGAGTTCTGCTTGCGGCCACGGCCGTGCTCGCCCGGCGGGTAGGGGCGGGCCTCGAAGTACTTGACGGCCTTCGGCGTCAGGGCGATGCCGAGGGCGCGAGACTTCTTGACCTTGGGTCGCTTCTGGTTCACGGGGAACCTACCTCCATGTAAGTTAGGTGAGGCTTACCTTAACGAGCGGGACGTAATGTCTCGACCACATGGGATCCCCCTGCCCAGAGCGCATCGGAGTTCGGGTTCCAACGAAACGGAATCCGCTTTCGACGACGGTAAGCAAGGTCAGCCGCGTCCCAGGGAAGGCGCTCGGCAGCTCACCGGAGCCGAACGCGTACGAACCCTCGTAGAGTCCAACGCCTCAGTATCCCCCATGCCTCCGGGTGCTCATGACCTGGGGGCGTGCGGGACAGGGGCGCCGGCAGCTCGGCCGCCACCCCGGACGGGGACGTGCATTTCCGTGTATGACGCGGAAACCCTTGGCTGCCGGGCAGCCGCTCACGTCCAGGACGCCGGTCCCCCGCCGTGACCGAGATCACGGACGCGGCGCCGGTGTCCGCGACCATCGTATACGGGCCGGCGCCCGGCCCGGAGCACGGGGGCTCAGGCTCCGCGCAGGCGCTCGCGGACCTTCTCCACCACGTCCGCGTAGCGCGCCTCGGCCCCGTACCGCGTCGGCTCGTAGTAGCGCTTGCCGTGGATCTCGTCCGGCGCGTACTGCTGGGCGGCGATGGCACCGGGCACGTCGTGCGGGTAGACGTAGCCCACGGCATGTCCCAGCTTGGCCGCGCCCTTGTAGTGCCCGTCGCGCAGGTGCGCCGGCACGGTCCCGGCCAGGCCCGCCCGGACGTCGGCCAGCGCCGCTCCGATCGCGGTGGTGGCGGTGTTCGACTTGGGGGCCAGCGCGAGCGCGATCGTGACGTGCGACAGGGTCAGGGCCGCCTCCGGGAAGCCGATCATGGCCACCGCCTGGGCCGCCGCCACCGCCAGCGGCAGGGCGGTGGGATCGGCCAGGCCGATGTCCTCGCTCGCGGAGATCATCAGCCGCCGCGCGATGAACCGGGGGTCCTCGCCCGCCTCGATCATCCGGGCCAGGTAGTGCAGCGCGGCATCCACATCCGAGCCGCGGATCGACTTGATCAGCGCACTCGCCACGTCGTAGTGCTGGTCGCCGTCCCGGTCGTAGCGGACGGCCGCCCGGTCGACGGACTCCTCCAGCGTCCGGAGGCCGATCTCCTCCTCGCCCTTGGCGATCGCCGCACCGGCCCCCGCCTCCAGCGCGGTCAGCGCCCGGCGGGCGTCTCCCCCCGCGATCCGCAGCAGATGCGCCTCGGCGTCGGCGGCCAGCGAGACCGCACCGCCCAGCCCCCGCTCCTCCTCCAGGGCCCGCCGCAGCAGCGCGCTGAGGTCGGCGTCGGTCAGCGGCTCCAGCGTCAGCAGCAGCGAGCGCGACAGCAGCGGGGAGATGACCGAGAAGTACGGGTTCTCCGTGGTCGCCGCGATCAGGGTGACCCAGCGGTTCTCCACGGCCGGCAGCAGGGAGTCCTGCTGCGCCTTGCTGAAGCGGTGGATCTCGTCGAGGAAGAGGACGGTCTCCTTGCCGTAGCCGCCGGCGGCGCGCTTGGCGCCCTCGATGACGGCCCGGACCTCCTTGACCCCCGCCGTGATCGCCGACAGTTCGACGAACCGCTTCTGCGTGGCCTGGCTGACCACGTACGCCAGGGTGGTCTTTCCGGTCCCCGGCGGCCCCCAGAGGATCACGGACGAGGCTCCGGCCGGCCCCCCGGCCCCCTCCCCCACCAGCCGGCGCAGCGGTGAGCCGGGCTTGAGCAGGTGCTGCTGGCCGACCACCTCGTCCAGGGTGCGCGGGCGCATGCGGACGGCGAGCGGGGCGGCGGCGGGGTCCTTCTCCCGGCGGTCCTCGGCGGCGGCGGTGAAGAGGTCAGGTTCCACACCAAGAGCCTATGCGAGGCCACTGACACAGCGGCCGTCCGGCCGCGCGGGGGCTCAGGAGGTCCAGAAGTCCCACCAGCGGGTCAGGATCAGCATCCCGATGATCCCGATGTGCAGGACGGGCAGCACCCAGGTGAACTCGTCCAGGAAACCGCGCAGCCAGCCGGGCGCGGGCAGCAGCCCCTGGCGGACGTTGTGCGAGGTGACGTACCAGAACATCAGGATCGTGGTGACCCAGGCCAGGCAGCACCACAGGCACAGCGAGTTGATGTTGTACAGCGACTGGTACGTCAGCCAGGTGCAGAACCCGACGCCGAAGAGCATCCCGGCGTTCAGGGTCAGCCAGTACCAGGGGCGGAAGCGGGCCCCGGCGAGCAGGCTCATGCCCACGCAGACGACGATGCCGTACGCGACGAGCCCCATCATCGGGTTCGGGAAGCCGAAGGCCGACGCCTGGTCGCTCTTCATGATGTTGCCGCAGGAGACGACCGGGTTCAGGCTGCATCCCGGGGTGAAGTTCGGGTCCTCCAGCAGCTTGAACTTGTCGATGGTGATCACCCAGGCGGCGACCAGGGCCGCCGCTCCGGTGATGACCAGCAGCAGGGCCAGCGCCCGGCTGCCTCCTACCGTCCGCGTGGTGTTGTCGCCTGTGGTCGTCGTCATGCGGTGCATTCTGCCGCACGGGCCTGTGGCCGGGACCGGAGAGTAACCACATGCGCCGGCGGTCGTTGTACGGCCGGTCCGGGGCCGGACGGCGGCGCGCCGTCCGGCCCCGGCGCGTCAGGCGAGCTTCGCGCGCACGGCCTCGACCAGCGACCCCAGCGGCACGGCCGTCTGCTCTCCGGACTCCATGTCCTTGAGCTGCACCACGCCCTCGGCGAGGTCGCGGTCGCCCGCGATCACCGCGAAGCGCGCCCCGCTGCGGTTGGCGTCCTTCATGGCGCCCTTGAGGCCCTTGCCGCCGTACGACATGTCCGCCGCGACGCCCGCCTTGCGCAACTCGGTCACCAGGCCGAACACCGCCGGCTTGGTCTCGCCCAGCGCGACGGCGAAGACCGACGTGGCCGCCGGGATCTCCAGCTCCACGCCCTCGGCCTCCAGCGCGAGCACGGTCCGGTCGACGCCCAGCGCCCAGCCGACCGACGGCAGCGCGGGCCCGCCGATCATCTCGGACAGGCCGTCGTAGCGGCCGCCGCCGCCGACCGCGGACTGCGAGCCCAGGCCGTCGTGGACGAACTCGAAGGTGGTGCGGGTGTAGTAGTCCAGGCCGCGCACCAGCTTCGGGTCGTCCTCGAAGGCGACCCCGGCGGCCGTGATCAGCGCCCGGACCTCCTCGTGGTACGCCTTGCACGCGTCGCACAGGTAGTCGCGCAGCAGCGGGGCACCGGTCAGCTGCTTCTGGACCTCGGCACGCTTGTCGTCGAGCACGCGCAGCGGGTTGATGTCGGCCCGGCGCAGGGTCTCCTCGTCGAGGTCGAGCCCGCGCAGGAAGCCCTGGAGCGCCTCGCGGTAGACCGGGCGGCACTCCTTGTCGCCGAGCGAGTTCAGCAGGATCCGGAAGTCGCGCAGGCCCAGCGAGCGGTACGCCTGGTCGGCCAGGATGATCAGCTCGGCGTCCAGCGCCGGGTCCTCGGCACCGATCGCCTCGGCGCCGACCTGGGAGAAGTGGCGGTAGCGGCCCGCCTGGGCCCGCTCGTAGCGGTAGTACGAGCCGGAGTACCAGAGCTTGACCGGCAGGTTGCCCTGCTTGTGCAGGCTGCCCTGGAGGGCCGCCCGCAGCACGGAGGCGGTGCCCTCGGGGCGCAGGGCGAGCTCGTCGCCGCCCTTCGTCGTGAGGGTGTACATCTCCTTGCTGACGATGTCGGTGGATTCGCCGACGCCGCGCGAGAACAGCTTGACGTCCTCGAAGCCGGGGGTCTCGACGTATCCGTAGCCGGAGTTCCTCAGGGGTGCGGCGATCGCCTCGCGCACCGCCAGGAAGCGCGCGGAGCGGGGCGGCAGCAGGTCGTACGTGCCCTTGGGGGCCTTGAAGGTGCTCACGAAAGTCTCGTCACATTCCTCGTCGTGGGGCGGCGGTGCCGTCCCCCAGGCCGGCGGCGACCTCCCGCAGGTACGGGTTGGTCGCGCGCTCACGGCCGATGGTGGTCTGGGGACCGTGGCCGGACAGCACCACCGTCGAGTCCTCCAGCGGCAGGCACACGCGGGCCAGCGACTGGAGCATCTCGGCGTGGGAGCCGCCGGGCAGGTCGGTGCGTCCGATGGAGCCGGCGAAGAGCAGGTCACCCGAGAAGAAGACCGGCGGGACGTCGGCCTGCTCGGGCATCCGGAAGGTCACCGACCCCTTGGTATGCCCGGGCGCGTGCGCCACCGAGAACTCCATCCCGGCCAGCTTCAGGGCGCTGCCGTCGGACAGCTCGCGGACGTCGTCCGGCTCGCCGACGGTCAGCTCTCCCATGAGCGGCATCCCGATGGAGCGGCCGAGGGCCTTCTCCGGGTCGCTCATCATGTAGCGGTCCTCGGGGTGGATCCAGGCGGGAACGTCGTGCGCTCCGCACACCGGGACCACCGAGGCCACGTGGTCGATGTGGCCGTGGGTCAGGACGACCGCGACGGGCTTGAGGCGGTGCTTCCTCAGCGTCTCTTCGACACCCTGGGCGGCCTGGTGGCCCGGGTCGATGATGACGCACTCCTCACCCGCGGCGGGGGCGACCAGATAGCAGTTGGTCCCCCAGGCCCCGGCGGGGAACCCGGCAATCAGCACGTTCGTCCTCAATCGTCGTCCGGCGGGCGGCTGCAGTTCGGAATCTGCTGCTCAGAGCCTACCGGCGCCCCTCATCACACAGCGAACCCATATACGGTACGGCCTAACCGAGCCCGGACAGCGGTACCACAGACGCACAAGGAGACGACCCGGTGGTCACGAGCGAACAGCGTCGGCGACAGCTCGCCAGGGAGAAGTACGAGCGCCAGCAGAAGCGCCGCGCGGAGGCGCGCCGCAAGTCGCGGCAGCGGCTGGCGATCATCGGTGCGGCCTCGGCCGCGGTGATCGCGGTGCTGGTCGGCCTGGTCGCGGGCGGTGTCTTCGACTCCAAGGACAAGGACGACACGGCGGCGGAGCCCTCGGCCTCCCCGTCGGCGCCGGAGCCGAAGAAGTCGCCCTCCCCCGCGATGGCGATCGACACCAAGGCGGCGTACACCTTCGACCTGAAGACGAGCGCGGGCGAGGTGAAGTTCGAGATGGACGCCTCGAAGACCCCGCAGACGGTGAACTCGTTCAAGTCGCTCGCGGACAAGAACTTCTTCGACCACACCAAGTGCCACCGCCTGGTGACCTCGGGGATCTACGTGCTCCAGTGCGGCGACCCGGAGGGCACCGGCCGGGGCGGCCCGGGCTACACGATCCCGGACGAGAACCTGGACTCGCTGGGCAAGCCGAACGAGCAGGGGCAGGTGGTCTACCCGGCCGGCACGGTGGCGATGGCCAACACCGGCCAGCCCGGGACGGGCGGCAGCCAGTTCTTCCTCGTCTACAAGGACAGCCCGCTCGCCCCCTCGTACACCCCCTTCGGGAAGATCGACGCGGCCGGGCTGAAGGTGCTGGAGGAGGTCGCCAAGGCGGGGACCGCCGACGGGGCCCAGGACGGGGCTCCGAAGACCCCCGTGACCATCGACAAGGCCACCGTCACCAAGAACTGACGGGTCCGGGGCCCCGTCCCGGCCGGACCGCGGCCCGCGCGGGGAGATTGCGTCGTGCGGGATGCGGACAGCCGGCCCGGCGGTCGCCTATGTTGGCGTTGTGCAGGGCGGGCGCTGCCCGCCCCAGGAAACTGTGGACGATGCCGGGGGGTACGACCCCGCGCGGCATCAGGTGGAGGAGGCGCTGTGAGCAGCGACCCGTGGGGCCGAGTCGACGAGACCGGCACCGTGTACGTGCGTACTTCCGAGGGCGAGCAGGTCGTCGGTTCGTGGCAGGCGGGCAGCCCCGAGGAGGCCCTGGCCTACTTCGAGCGCAAGTACGAGGGCCTGGTGGTCGAGATCGGCCTCCTCGAACGGCGGGTGCGGACCACCGATCTGTCCGCCAAGGACGCCCAGACGGCCATCGACCACCTGCGGACCCAGGTGGACGAGCACCACGCCGTCGGCGACCTCGACGCGCTGCGCGTCCGGCTGGACAAGCTGGTGGCGACGGTGGACTCGCGGCGCGAGGAGCGCAAGGTCCAGAAGGCCAAGCAGGCGGACGAGGCCCGTACGGCCAAGGAAGCCCTGGTGGCCGAGGCCGAGGAGCTGGCCCAGAGCGACCAGTGGCGCAGCGCCGGTGAGCGGCTGCGCGCGCTGGTGGACATCTGGAAGGGCCTGCCGCGGCTTGACCGCAAGTCGGACGACGAACTGTGGCACCGCTTCTCGCACGCCCGGTCCGCCTTCTCCAAGCGCCGCAAGGCGCACTTCGCCGCGCTGGACGCCCAGCGCGAGGAGGCCCGCAAGGCCAAGGAGAAGCTGGTCGCCGAGGCCGAGGCGCTGTCGAAGTCGACGGACTGGGGTCCGACGGCCGCCCGCTACCGCGAGCTGATGGACGCCTGGAAGGCGGCGGGCCGGGCGCAGCGCGAGGCCGAGGACGACCTGTGGAACCGTTTCCGTGGTGCGCAGGACGTGTTCTTCGCGGCGCGCGGCGAGGTCTTCGCGGAGCGGGACGCCGAGCAGGTCGAGAACCTCAAGCTGAAGGAGGAGCTGGCCGAGGAGGCCGAGAAGCTCGTCCCGGTGACGGACCTGAAGGCGGCCCGGGCCGCGTTCCGCTCCCTCAACGAGCGCTGGGAGGCCATCGGCCACGTCCCGCGTGACGCCCGTCCCAAGGTCGAGGGCCGGATGCACGCCGTGGAGCGGGCCATCCAGGAGGCCGAGGAGGGCGAGTGGCGGCGTACGAACCCGGAGGCGCGGGCCCGTGCGGCCGGTCTGACGGGTCAGCTCCAGGCGGCCGTGGACAAGCTGCGCGGTGAGATCGACGCGGCGCGCGCGGCCGGCAACAACGCCAAGGCCGACAAGCTGTCCCGGGAGCTGGAGGGCCGCCAGGCCCTGCTGGACCAGGCGCTGAAGGGCCTGGAGGAGTTCGGCGGCTGACACCCCGGCCGCCGTCCGCGGACGGCACCGTCGACGGGCACCACCGGTCGTTTCCGGTGGTGCCCGTCGGTCGTGCAAGGGTGTTCGGAGCCGGGCTTCGCTCGGGGCGCGGATGGGTCCGATTCGTTACGTGGTTTCGCCACCCGCTGCGCGGGGGCCGCACCTTCCCCCTGTGTACCGTTGTACGGTGCCGCTTCGGCGGCGGCCTTCTGCCGGGCGACGACCAGGATCGAACGTGACGTACACCCAGATACCCGCTGATGTCCCCGGCTCGCTCCTCGTCGCCGAACCGCTGTCCGGCCGCCAGGACTCCGGGCTGCGTGGTGTCGGACGGCGCGTGCTGGCGAACCTGAAGCGGGCCCGGAAGGCGCTGCTGGTCCACATCGCCCTGCGCGCGACCGGACTGGCCGTCATGGCCGTCTGGGCCGGGGTCAAGGGCGTGAGCCCGTGGGAGATCCTGGGCGGTCGCTGGGACGCCGTCTACTACGTGCACATCGCCCAGTACGGGCTGACGACCCCGATGACGACGCCCTCGCCGTGCGCGTTCGCGGGGCCGAGCTGCCAGATGGCGTTCTTCCCGGTCTACCCGATGCTGGTGCGGTACGTCTCGCTCCTGACGCACCTGCCGATGACCGGGGTGGCGATCGGGCTGGCGATACTGGCGTCCCTGGTCGCCGCGTGGGGGATCTTCTCCGTCACCGACAAGATCTACGGCCGGCGCGTCGCGCTGTTCACCTGTGCGCTGTTCGCGCTCGAACCGGCGGCGCTGGTCCAGTCGATGGCGTACACGGAGCCGCTGTTCCTCGCCCTGTCGGTGTGGGCGATGTACGCGGTGATGACCAAGTCCTGGCTGACGGCCGGTGTGCTGGCCTTCTTCGCGGGGGCAACCCGCCCCTCGGGCTCGGCGATCGTGGCCGCCGTGGTGCTGGCGGGGGTCTGGGAGTACGTGCAGTGGCGCCGGCGGCGCCGCTCGCAGCGGCCCGCGGTGGGGCGGATCGTGGCCGCCTCGCTGATCGCCCCGCTGGGCTGGTTCGGTTACGTGGGCTACGTCGGCTGGCACTTCGGGCGCTGGGACGGCTACTTCGAGCTCCAGCGCCGCTGGGGTTCGGTCTACGACGGCGGTTTCGACACCCTCAGCCAGCTGTGGCAGACCTTCACCGAGGTGCACACCACCCTCAACCATGTGGTGGTCTCGCTGACGGTGGTCACGGCCGTGGTGCTGTTCGTGCTGATGACGCGCCGGCGCCGGCCCCCGATCGTCGTGTGGATCTTCACGGCCATGATCATGCTGGTGGCGCTGGGCGGGGCGGGGTTCTACTTCTCGAAGATGCGCTTCATCATGCCGGCGTTCCCGCTGCTCTTCCCCTTCGCGCTGGCGCTGGCCAGGGCCCGGCGGAGCACGGTGCTGTGGATCCTCGGCTCGGCCACGGCCGTCTCCGCCCTCTTCGGCGGCAACCTCAACTTCGTCTGGTGGGGCTGCCCCTGACCGGGCCGCGACCGGTGTACGGCTGTGGGCGCCGCCCCCGAGGGGGTGGCGCCCACAGCCGTATCGCTCGGGGACCCGCTACGGCCTGCGGGCCGAGGTCACGCGGTAGACGTCGTAGACGCCCTCGACACCCCGGACGGCCTTCAGGACGTGGCCCAGGTGCTTGGGGTCGCCCATCTCGAAGGTGAACCGTGAGGTGGCCACCCGGTCGCGCGAGGTCTGCACGGCTGCGGAGAGGATGTTGACGTGCTGGTCCGACAGGACCCGGGTGACGTCCGACAGCAGCCGCGAGCGGTCCAGCGCCTCGACCTGGATCGCGACCAGGAAGACGGAGGACTGGGTCGGCGCCCACTCCACCTCCAGCATCCGCTCGGGCTGCTGGGAGAGGGAGTCGACGTTGACGCAGTCGGCGCGGTGAACCGATACGCCACTGCCGCGGGTGACGAAGCCGATGATCGGGTCGCCCGGTACCGGGGTGCAGCAGCGGGCCAGCTTGACCCAGACGTCGTCGACGCCCTTGACGACCACACCCGGGTCGGCGTTGCCCCGCCGCTTGGTGCGGGCCCGGGAGGGCGGGACGCTCTCCTCGAGGTCCTCGCTGGCGGCGTCCTCGCCGCCGAGGGCCTGCACCAGCTTCTGCACGACGCCCTGCGCGGCCACGTGGCCCTCGCCGATCGCCGCGTAGAGGGAGGAGATGTCGGGGTAGCGCATCTCGTGGGCGAGGGTGACGAGGGAGTCGCCGGTGAGGATCCGCTGGATCGGCAGGTTCTGCTTGCGCATGGCCCGCGCGATGGCGTCCTTGCCGTGCTCGATGGCCTCGTCCCGGCGCTCCTTGGAGAACCAGGCGCGGATCTTGTTGCGGGCCCTGGGGGACTTGACGAAGCCCAGCCAGTCCCGGGACGGGCCGGCCCCCTCGGCCTTGGAGGTGAACACCTCGACCAGGTCGCCGTTGTCGAGGGTGGACTCCAGCGGGACCAGCCGCCCGTTGACCCGGGCGCCGATGGTGCGGTGGCCGACCTCGGTGTGGACGGCGTACGCGAAGTCCACGGAGGTGGCCCCGGCGGGCAGCGCGATGACATCGCCCTTGGGGGTGAAGACGAAGACCTCGTTGCGGGAGAGGTCGAAGCGCAGCGAGTCGAGGAACTCGCCCGGGTCCTCCGTCTCCTTCTGCCAGTCCAGGAGCTGGCGCAGCCAGGCCATGTCGTTGACGGTGTCCTGCCCGGCGCTGCCCTTGGCGGCCTGCGGGACGTCCGTGCGGACCTTGGAGGTGCCGGCGACGGTCTGCTGCTTGTACTTCCAGTGCGCGGCGATGCCGTACTCGGCGCGGCGGTGCATGTCGAAGGTGCGGATCTGGAGTTCGACCGGCTTGCCGTTGGGTCCGATGACCGTCGTGTGGAGCGACTGGTACATGTTGAACTTGGGCATCGCGATGTAGTCCTTGAACCGGCCGGGGACCGGGTTCCAGCGCGCGTGGACGGTGCCGAGGGCCGCGTAGCAGTCCCGGACGGTGTCCACGAGGACACGGATGCCCACCAGGTCGTAGATCTCCGCGAAGTCACGGCCGCGGACGATCATCTTCTGGTAGACGCTGTAGTAGTGCTTGGGGCGGCCGGTGACGGTGGCCTTGATCCGGGCCGCCCGCAGGTCGGTCTGGACCTCGTCGGTGACGATGGCCAGGTACTCGTCGCGCTTGGGGGCCCGCTCGGCGACGAGGCGGACGATCTCGTCGTACATCTTGGGGTAGAGGATCGCGAAGGCGAGGTCCTCCAGCTCCCACTTGATGGTGTTCATGCCGAGGCGGTGGGCCAGCGGCGCGTAGATCTCAAGGGTCTCGCGGGCCTTCTTCTCCTGCTTCTCCCGCTTGAGGTAGCGCATGGTGCGCATGTTGTGCAGGCGGTCGGCGAGCTTGATCACCAGGACGCGGGGGTCCTTGGCCATGGCGACGACCATCTTGCGGACGGTCTCGGCCTGGGCGGCCTCGCCGAACTTGACCCGGTCGAGCTTGGTGACGCCGTCGACGAGGAGCGCCACGGCGTCGCCGAAGTCGCGGCGCAGCTGGTCGAGGCCGTACTCGGTGTCCTCGACGGTGTCGTGGAGGAGGCCCGCCATCAGGGTGGCGGGGTCCATGCCGAGCTCGGCGAGGATCGTGGTCACCGCGAGCGGGTGGGTGATGTACGGGTCACCGCTCTTGCGCTTCTGGCCCCGGTGCCAGCGCTCGGCGACCTGGTACGCCTGCTCGATCTGGCGCAGGGTGGCCGTCTCGATCTTCGGGTCGTTGCTGCGGACTATGCGGAGCAGGGGTTCCAGTACCGGGTTGTACGGGTTGGAACGCTGCACGCCGAGGCGGGCCAGGCGGGCGCGCACCCGGTTGGAGGACCCGGCCGGCTTGGCCGGGAGGGGCCGCACCGGCGGGGCCGGCGAGGGCGTGGCTGCGGCCGCCGCGGCCGGGTCGGCCTGGGGGTCGGGCTGCGCGGCGGGGAGTGGCTGGACCTCGTCTGGCAAGAGCGCTCCTCTGGGGGTCCCCCCGGGCGGACTCCGGGGGAGGATCCGGGGCCCCGGTCAGGTCCGGATAACCCATGGTAGCGAGGGTTCCGCCGCCCTGTTCTCCCCGGCCGCCCCGCGAGACCCGGCCCCAGCCCGGTTCCACCCCGGCTCAGTGCCGGACACACCGTCCCGCCGCGCCCGATGCGAAACGGCGGGCCCCCGGGTGGTCCCGGGAACCCGCCGCTCGGGTGGAGCAGGGTCAGACGACGATCAGGGAGTCCAGCGGGGCTCCCGCGAGGGCCCCGGACAGCTTCTCGCGGCCGGGGAGGAAGGAGAGCTCCATCAGGACCGCCACGCCCGCGACCTCGGCCCCGGCCCGCCGGATCAGCTCCAGCGAGGCTTCGGCGGTGCCGCCGGTGGCGAGGACGTCGTCGATGACCATGACCCGGTCACCGGCCGACAGGTCCTCGGCGTGGACCTCGATCTCTGCCGTCCCGTACTCCAGCTCGTACGCCTGGGAGAGGGTGGCGCCGGGCAGCTTGCCGGCCTTGCGCACGGGGACGAAGCCGATGCCCGCCTGGACGGCGACCGGGGCGGCGAGGATGAACCCGCGCGCCTCCAGTCCGACGATCTTCGTCGCGCCGTAGCGGCGGGCCAGCTCCACCAGGGTGCCGGTCAGCGCGCCGAACGCCTTCGGGTCGGCGAGCAGCGGGGTGATGTCCTTGAACATCACGCCCGGCTTCGGGTAGTTCGGGACGTCCGTGATCCGGCTGAGCAGCAGCTCGCGGACCTCGGGGGTGCAGGAGGAGAGCGCGGTCACCGGCGCCGCCTCCCCGGGCCGCCGGCCACGGCCTGCGGGGTGTCGTCCCCGTCGGTGCCGGTGTCGCCCTCGGGCTCCTCGCCCTTGGCGGCCGCGGCCGCCCGCTTGGCGAGCACCCGCTTCTTGAGCGCCTTCATCGCCGGCTCGCGCTCCTTGAGGTCCACGACCAGCGGGGTGGCGATGAAGATCGAGGAGTACGCACCGGCCGCGAGGCCGACGAACAGCGACAGCGAGATGTCGTTGAGCATGCCCGCGCCGAGGAAGCCGCCGCCGATGAACAGCAGGGCCGCGACCGGCAGCAGCGCCACGACGGTGGTGTTGATCGAGCGGACCAGCGTGCCGTTGATGCTGCGGTTGGCGACGTCGCTGAAGGTCCACCGGGTCTGCTTGGTGATGTCCTTCGCGCCCTCCTTGAGACCGTCGAAGACGACGACGGTGTCGTAGAGGGAGTAACCGAGGATGGTCAGCAGACCGATCACGGTGCCCGGGGTGACCTCGAAGCCGACGAGCGCGTACACGCCGACGGTGATGGTGAGGTCGTGGATCAGCGCGACCAGGGCCGCGACGGCCATCCGCCACTCGAAGGCGATGGCGAGGTAGATCACCACGAGGACCATGAAGATCCCGAGGCCGGTCCACGCCTTGTTCGCGATCTGCTCGCCCCAGCTCGGGCCGACCAGGTCCGCGTTGATCTGGCCCGCGTCGACCTTGAGGTCGGTCCCGAGCTGCTTCTTGACGGAGGCGGCGGAGTCGGTGTCCAGACCGGAGATCTGGATGCGCAGGCCGCCGGTGCCGAGCTCCTGCACGATCGCGTCGTGCCCGGACGCCTTCTCCGCGTCCGCGGTCGCCTGCGTCAGGGACACGCTCGTCTTCGGGGTGGTGAAGACGGCGCCGCCCTTGAACTCGATGCCCATGTTGAGGCCCTGGACGGCCAGCGCCACGATCGCCGTGATGGTGATCAGGACGGAGACGCCGTACCAGACGAAGCGCTTGCCGACGAAGTCGTAGCCGACCTCACCGCGGTACAGCTTGGCGCCGAGATCTCCCAGCTTCGACATCTCTCACGCCTCCTTTGCGTCGACGGGGGCGGGGACGGGGCCGGTGCGGCGGGACCGGCGCAGCGGCGGCTTGGCGCCGAGCCGCTTCGGGTCCAGACCGGACCACGGGTGGCCGCTGGAGAAGAACTTCGTCCGCGCCAGCAGGGTCATGACGGGCTTGGTGAAGAGGAACACCACGACCACGTCGAGCAGGGTGGTCAGACCCAGCGTGAAGGCGAAGCCCTGGACCTTGCCGACGGTGACGATGAAGAGCACCGCGGCGGCGAGGAAGGACACGAAGTCGGAGACCAGGATGGTGCGCCGGGCCCGCGGCCAGGCACGCTCGACGGCCGGACGCAGGGTGCGGCCCTCGCGGATCTCGTCACGGATGCGCTCGAAGTACACGATGAACGAGTCCGCCGTGATACCGATGGCGACGATCGCACCGCAGACGGCCGGCAGGTTCAGGGCGAAGCCGATGCCCTTGCCCAGCAGCGCCATGATCGTGTAGGTGAGCACCGCGGACACCAGGAGGCTGACGATCGCGATGAACGCGAGACCGCGGTAGTAGACCAGCAGGTAGATCACGACGAGGGCCAGGCCGATGGCGCCGGCGATCAGACCGGCCTTCAGCTGCTCCCCGCCGAGCGCGGCGGTGACGGTGGTGACGCTGTCCTCCTGGAAGGACAGCGGCAGGGCGCCGTACGAGAGCATGTTGCCCAGGTCCTGCGCGGACTGCTGGGTGAAGCCGCCGGAGATCTCGGCGTTGCCGCCGGTCAGCGCCTGGCTGACGGACGGGTCGGAGATGACCTCGCCGTCGAGGACGATGGCGAACTGGTTCTGCGGGGGCGCCTTGGTGGCCAGCTCACCGGTGATCTTGGCGAACTTGTCGGCGCCCTTGTCGGTGAACTGCATGGTGACGATCCACTGACCGCGCTGCTGGTCGATGACGCCCTTGGCGTCCTTCACGTCCGTGCCCGCGACCTGGGCGGGACCGAGGATCCACTTGCCCCACTGGGGACCGCGCTTGCCACAGGCGAGCATCGGGTCCTCGGGCTTGACGCCCTTGCCCGCCGCCGCGCGCTGCTCCTCGTTGGTGCAGTCGAGCGCGGCGAACTTCGCCTGGAGGCCGGCGACGGCCGGGTCGGCCGGCGGGGTCGGAACGGGCGCCGGGGCCGAGGGGGCACCGGAGACCGGAGCGGACGGCGTGGCCTTGTTGTCGTCTGCCTTCTTCGACTCGCCCGTCGAGGGCGAGGGAGCGGGCGTGCCCGGGGCCTTGAGGGCCTCGCTGAGCACACGGCCCTGGGAAGTGGCGCTGGACGACGGGGTGGCCGACGGCTTGGAGCCGCCGTCGGCCTTCGGGGCGCCGGAACCGCTCGCGGAGGGGCTCGGGGAGCCGCTCGGCTTGGTCTCGGGGGCGGCGGGGGCGCCGTCCGCGAAGGCGAGCACCGGGCGGAAGTACAGCTGGGCGGTGGTACCGACCTGCTCGCGCGCCTGCTGCTCGTTCGTCCCCTTGGGGATGTTGACGATGATGTGGTCGCGGCCCTGGGTCTGGACCTCGGCCTCCGACACGCCGAGACCGTTGACACGGCGCTCGATGATGCCGACCGCGGTGTTCATGTTGGTCTCGTTGACCGCGTCCGGCTTGCCGGGCTCACTCTTCGCCTTGAGCGTGATGCTCGTACCGCCCGCGAGGTCGATGCCCAGACGGGGGGTGGTCTGATGAGAGAGGAACATCCCCGCGGTGAGCGCCACCATCGCGATCAGGATGAGGGCCAGGGCGCGCCCCGGCCTCCCCTGAGCCCCCGTGGGCCGCCGGCCCTTCTTCGGTGCTGCCACCTTGTCGTATCTCCCTGTCCAACCGTCCCGCGCCGGGTCAGCGCGCGGACGGCCACGAAATGTGTGGTGGGGACCCCTGCCCCCCGCAGAAGTCGGTACGGGGACCCCGGCGGCCGCCGGTCGGGCGCCGCCTGCGGTCCCCGGCGGCCGCTACTTGGCGCCGGTCTCGCCGTCGGTGTTGCCGTCCTTCGGCTCGTCGTCCTTGTTCAGGTCGAGCTTCGGGGCGTCCTCGGGGGCGGAGTCCTTGTCCTTGGACAGGTCCGTCTTCGGGGAATCGGTGCCGGTCAGCGAGGAGGCGTCGTCGGGGACGGTCAGCTCGTCGGTGGGGGCACCGTGGACGATGCGGTTGTACTCGTCGTCGGCCAGCACGGCGCCGATGGCGTTCTTGGCGTAGACCGCGTGGACGCCGGGGGCCACCTCAAGGGTGACGGTGTCCTCACCGATCTCCTTGACCGTGGCGTACATGCCGCCGATCGTGCGGACGCCGGTGCCGGCCGTCATGTGGTCACGCATCTGCGCGGCCTGCTGCTGCTTCTTCTTGGCGGAGCGGGTCATCAGGAACATCGCCCCGATGAGCACGATGAACGGGAGGAGTGTCACGAGATTCACGGGACGGAGATCCTATCCACGACCGCACGGGAGACGGCCTTTTTCTACGGGGGGTGGGCACACCGACCTGAACGGTCGGCATCGGCGGAGTCTAGGCGAGTCCGCACCGATGGAACAACGCCCAGCATGGCACCGCAGTTCCTGACCGGTCGAACCTCCGCGCCGTCAGCCCCCGAACAGGCCCTGTTGTGCGCTTGATCCGCCGCCCGGGTGCTGTGGGGGAACAAGTCCCAGGTGAGCCCATGCCGCCGGGGTCGCGACCCGGCCCCGGGGGGTCCGGGCCAGCAGCCCCTCCCGCACCAGGAAGGGCTCGGCCACCTCCTCGACCGTCTCGCGCTCCTCCCCCACGGCGACGGCGAGGGTGGACAGCCCGACGGGACCGCCGCCGAACAGCTTGAGCAGGGCCTCCAGCACGGCCCGGTCCAGCCGGTCGAGGCCGCGCGCGTCCACCTCGTACACCTGGAGGGCCGTGGCGGCCACCTCGCGGTTGACCACCCCGTCGGCCCGTACCTGCGCGTAGTCGCGGACGCGGCGCAGCAGGCGGTTGGCGATACGGGGGGTGCCGCGGGAGCGGCCGGCGATCTCGGCGGCGCCGGCGGTGTCGATCTCCACGTCGAGGAGGCGGGCGGAGCGGTGGATGACGCGTTCCAGCTCCTCGGGGGCGTAGAACTCCATGTGCCCGGTGAACCCGAAGCGGTCGCGCAGCGGGGGCGGCAGCAGCCCGGCCCGGGTGGTGGCTCCCACGAGGGTGAAGGGGGGCAGTTCCAGCGGGATCGCGGTCGCTCCGGGTCCCTTGCCGACGATCACGTCGACGCGGAAGTCCTCCATGGCCATGTACAGCATCTCCTCGGCGGGCCGGGACATGCGGTGGATCTCGTCCAGGAAGAGGACCTCGCCCTCCTGGAGGGAGGAGAGGATGGCGGCGAGGTCTCCGGCGTGCTGGATGGCGGGGCCGGAGGTGATCCGGATGGGCGCCCCCATCTCCGCGGCGATGATCATGGAGAGGGTGGTCTTGCCGAGGCCGGGCGCGCCGGAGAGCAGGACGTGGTCGGCGGTGGCCCCGCGCTGACGGGCCGCCTTCAGGACGAGGTCGAGCTGCTGGCGGACCTTCTCCTGGCCGACGAACTCGCCGAGGTCCTTGGGGCGCAGGGCCGCCTCGACGGCGGTGTCCTCGCCGTCGGCCGCGGCCGCTACCAGCCGGTCCGGCTCGGGGGTGTCGGTTTCGTCGTCCCAGTTCACGCTGCCAGTCTGCCTTCCAGGTCGTTGCGGTGGTCCGTCCGGGGTCCCCCGCCGCGGCGGGGCCCGGTCAGCGGGTGCGGTTGAGGGACTGGAGGGCCGCTCGCAGGAGCTGGGGGACGGGGGCCGAGCCGCCGGCGGCGAGGGCCGCCTCCGCCTGCGGGGTCACCGTGACCACGGCCTCCTCGGCCTCGCGGGAGGCGTACCCGAGGCCGATGAGCGCCGCCGTGAGCTGCTCGGTCCAGGGGGCGGGCCCGGACGCCACGGGGGCCCGCTGCGCCCCGACCAGGGCGGAGGCCGACCCCAGCTTGCCCTTCAGCTCCAGCAGCAGCTTCTGGGCGCCCTTCTTGCCGATTCCGGGCACGGCGGTCAGCGCCTTCTCGTCCCCCGACTCGACGGCCACCCGCAGGGTGTCCGGGCTGTGGACGCCGAGCATCGCCTGGGCCAGCCGCGGGCCGACACCGCTGGCGGTCTGGAGCAGCTCGAAGACCTGGCGCTCGTCGTCGTCGGCGAAGCCGTACAGGGTCAGGGAGTCCTCCCGCACCACCAGGGAGGTGGCCAGCCGGGCCGGTTCGCCGACGCTCAGCCCCGCGAGGGTGTTCGGGGTGCACTGCACGGCCATACCCACTCCCCCGACCTCGATCACGGCGAGGGTGGTGGTGAGGGCGGCGACCGGGCCGCTGACGAAGGCGATCATCTCGTACGGCCTTTCAAGGCGGAGGCGGAGGCGGAGGCGGGAGCGGTGGCGAGGGCGGCGGCGGTGGCGGAGGCGTGCCGGGCCACCGCCTGCTGGAGGCGGCTGTGGGCCGGGGCCCGCCAGATGTGGCAGATGGCGAGCGCGAGCGCATCGGCGGCGTCGGCCGGCTTCGGCGGTTCGGCCAGCCGCAGCAGCCGGGTCACCATGGCCCCGACCTGCGCCTTGTCGGCCCGTCCGCTGCCGGTGACGGCGGCCTTGACCTCGCTGGGGGTGTGCAGGGCGACGGGTATCCCCCGGCGCGCCGCGCACAGCATGGCGACGGCGCTGGCCTGGGCGGTGCCCATCACCGTGCGGACGTTGTGCTGGCTGAAGACCCGTTCCACGGCGACGTACTCCGGCCGGTACTCATCGAGCCACTGCTCGATCCCGCGCTCGATGGCGACGAGCCGGTGCCCCAGCTCGGCATCGGCGGGGGTCCGTACGACGCCCACGCCGACCATGGTCAGGGGCCGCCCGGCGACGCCCTCGACCACGCCGACCCCGCACCGCGTCAGCCCCGGGTCCACGCCCAGTACGCGCACCGCGCCCCCCTCCTCCGGTCACCGCTCACCTGTCCGTGCAGGCTATCCGCCCGCACTGACAATGCGACGGCGGGCCGACAGGGTGTGTCCCTGTCGGCCCGCCGTCGGCAACGGCCGGGGTGGCGACGTCAGGCGTCGACCTTCTCCATGACCTCGTCCGAGACGTCGAAGTTGGCGAAGACGTTCTGGACGTCGTCGCTGTCCTCCAGCGCGTCGATCAGCTTGAAGATCTTGCGCGCGCCCTCTTCGTCGAGCTCGACCTGCATGGTCGGGACGAAGCTGGAGTCCGCGGAGTCGTAGTCGATGCCGGCCTCCTGGAGCGCGGTGCGGACCGCGACCAGGTCGGTGGCCTCGCTGATGATCTCCCAGGTGTCGCCGTTGTCGTTGACCTCTTCGGCGCCGGCGTCCAGGACCGCGCCGAGGACGTCGTCCTCGCTGAGCTCCGCCTTGGGCAGCAGGATGACGCCCTTGCGGTTGAACAGGTACGACACCGAGCCCGGGTCGGCCATCGAGCCGCCGTTGCGGGTCATGGCGACGCGGACGTCGGAGGCGGCGCGGTTGCGGTTGTCGGTGAGGCACTCGATGAGCACCGCGACGCCGTTCGGGCCGTAGCCCTCGTACATGATCGTCTCGTAGTCGGCGCCGCCGGCCTCCAGGCCGCCGCCGCGCTTGACCGCGGAGTCGATGTTCTTGTTCGGGACCGAGTTCTTCTTGGCCTTCTGGACGGCGTCGTACAGCGTCGGGTTGCCGTCGATGTCGGCGCCGCCCATACGGGCCGCGACCTCGATGTTCTTGATCAGCTTCGCGAAGAGCTTGCCGCGCTTGGCATCGATCACGGCCTTCTTGTGCTTCGTCGTAGCCCATTTAGAGTGGCCGGACATCCGCCTGTCTCCTTCGCGTCACCAACAGTGTTCACCTGAGATCCTACCGGGAGCTGATTACAGCGCCGCGCGCACCATGTCGACGAAGTACGCGTGGACGCGGTCGTCGCCGGTCAGTTCGGGGTGGAACGAGGTGGCGAGGACGTTGCCCTGCCGGACGGCGACCGTGTGGCCGTCGTACGCGGCGAGGACCTCGGCGCAGGCGCCGACCGACTCGACCCAGGGGGCGCGGATGAAGACGCCCTCGACGGGTCCGCCCTCGATGCCGGCGAACTCGATCTTCGCCTCGAAGGACTCGTTCTGCCGGCCGAAGGCGTTGCGGCGGACGATCATGTCAATGCCGCCGAGCGTCTCCTGGTCGTCACGGCCGTCCAGCAGCTTGTCGGCCAGCATGATCATGCCGGCGCAGGTGCCGTAGACCGGCATGCCGGCGCGGACGCGCTCGCGCAGCGGCTCCAGCATGCCGAACAGGACCGCGAGCTTCGACATGGTCGTGGACTCGCCGCCGGGGATCACCAGGCCGTCGACCTCGGCGAGCTCCTCGGGACGCCGGACCGGCCTGGCCACGGCGTCCGCCGCGGCCAGGGCGATCAGGTGCTCCCGTACGTCGCCCTGGAGGGCCAGGACACCGATCACGGGGGGGTTGTTCATCGTGGGGTGCCTTACCAGCCGCGGTTGGCGTAGCGCTCGGCCTCGGGGAGGGTGTCGCAGTTGATGCCGACCATGGCCTCGCCCAGGTTGCGGGACGCGTCCGCGATGATCTTCGGGTCGTCGAAGAAGGTGGTGGCCTTCACGATGGCGGCGGCGCGCTTGGCCGGGTCGCCCGACTTGAAGATGCCGGAGCCGACGAAGACGCCCTCGGCGCCGAGCTGGCGCATCAGCGCGGCGTCGGCCGGGGTGGCGACGCCACCGGCGGAGAACAGCACGACGGGGAGCTTGCCGAGCTCGGCGACCTCCTTGACGAGCTCGTACGGGGCGCGCAGCTCCTTGGCGGCGGCGTACAGCTCGTTGTTGTCGAAGCCGCGCAGCTTGGCGATCTCGTTCTTGATCTGGCGCAGGTGGCGGACGGCCTCGACGACGTTGCCGGTGCCGGCCTCGCCCTTGGAGCGGATCATGGCCGCGCCCTCGGCGATGCGGCGCAGGGCCTCGCCCAGGTTGGTGGCGCCACAGACGAAGGGGGTGGTGAAGGCCCACTTGTCGGAGTGGTTGACCTCGTCGGCCGGGGTCAGGACCTCGGACTCGTCGATGTAGTCGACGCCGAGGGACTGCAGCACCTGGGCCTCGACGAAGTGGCCGATGCGGGACTTGGCCATGACCGGGATGGAGACGGCGCCGATGATCTCCTCGATCATGTTCGGGTCCGACATACGGGCCACGCCGCCGTCCTTGCGGATGTCGGCGGGAACCCGCTCCAGGGCCATGACGGCCACGGCGCCGGCGTCCTCGGCGATCTTGGCCTGCTCGGCGTTGACCACGTCCATGATCACGCCGCCCTTGAGCTGCTCGGCCATGCCGCGCTTGACGCGGGAGGTGCCGATCGCCGACTCGGCGGACTGGGGGGAGGTGGGAAGCGTGCTCACGGGTTGACCTCACTCGAAGGGAACTCGAACGGAAGACGGGTACTGCGGGTACTACTGGGCCGAGGAAACCCCACCGACCAGTCCACTACAAGGGCCAATATGGAGCCGGTGGCTCCTTGATTTGTCCCCGGCGGCCCTGGTGGACCCCGGTCGGCCCCCTCCCCACCCCCGTACGGCGGCCTACGCGGGGCGGTCCGCGAGGTCGGCCGGGGGTTCGTCGTCCATCTCGAAGGCGAGCGGGAACGGCGCGTGCCCCGCCAGGCGGAACCAGCGGACCTTGCGGTGCCGGCGCAGGGCGCGGGCGGCCCGCACGGCGTCGTTGAGGAAGCGGCGGGCCATCGGCACCCGGCGTACCGCCGCCGCCAGCTCCGCGGCCGCCTCCGCACCGCCGGGAGCGGCCTTGAGGACCTCCACCTGGTCGGCGTCGGCGAAGACCGCGCGCAGCGCCTGGCTGAGCTCGCTCTCGGCGACCTCCCGGTGCTCCTCCTCGGCCTGGCGGGCGGCGTGCGCGGCCTCGTACAGCACGAGGGAGGAGGCGGGGTCGAGCGCCCCCGAGGTGGCCACCTCCAGTACGACGGAGGCGCGCCGCACGAGCTGCGCGTCCAGGGCGGCGCGGGCGGCGTCCATCCGGGTGTGCAGCCGGTCCAGCCGCCCGGCGGTCCAGCTGAGGTAGACCCCGATGGCACCGAGGGCCACCGCGCTCCAGACAAGGTTTTCGATCACGGGCGGCGACACTACCGGCTCCGGCGCGCCGCCCGCCCGTCCCGCCGGCCGGGCGGCGGTCTCAGCCCTCCCGCGAGAAGCCGAGGCGGGTGCGCAGGGAGACCCGTTCGTCGGCGGCCACGGCGGCCGCGCCGTCGGTGACCGTCTCGTAGACGGCCAGGATGTCCGCGCCGACCGTCGACCAGTCGAAGCGGCGTACGTGGGCCGAGCCGCGGGAGCTCAGCTCCGCGCGCCGCGCCGGGTCGCGCAGCAGGGCGATCGCGGCGTCCGCCAGGGAGCCGGCGTCCTCGTTGGCGAAGAGCTCCCCGGCCGCGCCCTTGTCCAGCACCTGGGCGAAGGCGTCGAGGTCGGAGGCGAGGACGGCCGCCCCGGCGGAGAGCGCCTCGACGAGGATGATCCCGAAGCTCTCGCCCCCGGTGTTGGGGGCCACGTAGACGTCGACGCTGCGCAGCAGGCGCGCCTTGTCCTCGTCGGAGACCATGCCGAGGAACTCCACGCGGGAGCGCAGCGCGGGCGGCAGGGAGGCGACGGCCTCCTCCTCGTCGCCCCGGCCGGCCACCAGGAGCCGTACGTCCGGGCACTGCTCCACGATCCGCGGGAAGGCGGCCATGAGCACGGGCAGGCCCTTGCGCGGCTCGTCGATCCGGCCGATGAAGCCGAGGGTCTGCCCGGTCCATTCCGCCTTCGGTTCGGCGCGGGCGAAGAACTCGACGTCCACCCCGTTGGGAATGACCACGGCGTCCCCGCCGAGGTGTTCGACGAGGGTCCGCCGGGCGTACTCGCTGACCGCGATCCGGGCGCTGATCTTCTCCAGCGCGGGCTGGAGGATCGGGTACGCCGCGATCATCGCCCGGGAGCGGGGGTTGGAGGTGTGGAACGTGGCCACGATGGGCCCCTGCGCCGCCCAGCAGGACAGCAGCCCGAGGGAGGGGGAGGCCGGCTCGTGGATGTGGATGACGTCGAAGACCCCCTCGTGCAGCCAGCGCCGTACGCGGGCGGCCGACAGGAAGCCGAAGTTCAGCCGGGCGACGGAGCCGTTGTAGGGCACCGGTACGGCACGGCCCGCCGAGACCACGTAGGGCGGCAGCGGGGTCTCGTCGTCGGCGGGGGCCAGGACCGACACCTCGTGGCCGCGGCGGATCAGGTGTTCGGCCAGGTCGCGGATGTGGAACTGGACCCCGCCCGGGACGTCCCAGGAGTACGGGCAGACGATGCCGATCTTCACTACGGGCGCTCCTCGAGGTCGTCGAGCCACAGCCGCTGGAGCATGTGCCAGTCCTGCGGATGCTCGGCGATCCCCGACGCGAAGGCGTCGGCCACCGCCTGGGTCATGGCGGCGGTCTTCTCGGCCCGGGACCCCTGCGCGGGTACCTCCACCTCGGGGTGGATCCGGCCGTACATCTTCGGGGCGTCCCCGTAGTACAGGGTGGCCGGCAGCAGGGCCGCGCCGGTCTGCTGGGCGAGCAGGGCGGGCCCGGCGGGCATCCGGGCGGTGGCGCCGAAGAACTCCACCTCCACTCCGGAGGCGGACAGGTCCCGGTCGGCGACCAGGCAGACCAGCCCGCCGGCGCGCAGCCGGCGCGCGAGGGTGCCGAAGGCGGCTCCGCCGCTGTGTGGCAGGACCTCCATGCCCAGGCTCTCCCGGTAGGCCACGAAGCGGTCGTAGAGGGACTCGGGCTTGAGGCGCTCGGCGACCGTGGTGAAGGGCACGCCGAGA
Source organism: Streptomyces sp. NPDC006687 (assembly GCF_040636215.1). NCBI lineage: Bacteria > Bacillati > Actinomycetota > Actinomycetes > Kitasatosporales > Streptomycetaceae > Streptomyces > Streptomyces sp. NPDC006687. Next base: position 54,269 of record NZ_JBEYJJ010000012.1, read on the forward strand.
TGACCGGTGGCCCAGGCCCCGGCCAGGTCCCAGTTGGCCAGGTGCGGCAGGGCCACGATCACTCCGCGGCCGGAGGCGAGGGCCTCGCGCAGGACGTGCTCGTCCTTCATGACCACGTCCGTGCCGAACCGCCGGGGGTCCATGGCGGGCAGCCGGAAGGACTCCATCCAGTAGCGCATGTACGAGCGCATGCCCGCCTGCGACAGGGCGCGCAGCCGCTCGGGCCCGGCGTCGGGCACCACCCGGGCCAGGTTGGACTCCAGGCGCAGCACGCTCTTGCCGCGGCGCTTCCACGTCACGTCGGCGATCTTCCGGCCGAGGGCCGCCGCCACCGGCTCGGGCAGCTTCTTGACGCCGGCCCAGCCGAGCCCGTAGAGCCCGTCGACCAGCTTGTCCCTGGCGTCGCCCATCAGTGCGCGCCGCCCTCGGCGGGGGCCGCCGCGTCGGCCTCGGCGGCCTCGCGGCGTACGGTGACCACCCGCTGGACCAGCGTGACCAGGGAGCCGGCCGCCACCACCCACAGGGCGACGGGCAGCAGGATCCCGATCCAGGAGGGCACCCCGAAGGTCTGCAGCCCGGACAGACCGGCCGCGACCAGCGTGATCACCAGGCGCTCGGCGCGCTCGACGAGCCCGTTGACGGCCACCGGCAGCCCGATCGCCTCGCCCCGGGCCTTGGTGTACGAGACCACCTGGCCGCTGGCCAGGCAGAAGATCGCCACCGCGCACAGCACGTTGTCACCGCCGGAGCCCGCGTACCAGAGCGCCAGCCCGCCGAAGATCGCCGCGTCGGCCACCCGGTCGAGGGTGGAGTCGAGGAAGGCGCCCCAGCGGCTGGAGACCCCGGCCTGGCGGGCCATGTTCCCGTCCACCAGGTCGGAGAAGACGAAGAGGGTGATGGTGATCGTGCCCCAGAAGAACGCGCCCCGGGGGAAGAAGACCAGCGCCCCGGCCACCACTCCCGCGGTGCCGATCAGCGTGACCGCGTCGGGGCTCACCCCCCGGCGGAGGAGAAATGCGGCGAACGGCGTGAGAACACGCGTGAAGAACGCACGCGCGTACTTGTTCAGCATGGCCTTGTCCCGGAGGGTCGCTGGGCCGCGCGGCCACTTCGGCCACCGGCTGGCCCATCGTAGCCAGCGCCCCGGGTCCCGGGCGCCCCGCACCCTCCGGTTCGCCGTACGCAATCTCCCGGCCGCCCCCGCCCGGGCGCCCGTTCGCTCGCCTGTCCGTGGCCGGTACGACGTATGGACGCGGTGTGACGCCAGTGCAAAGCTCGAAGGAGCCCGATCACCCTCCTCCACCGCAGCACCGGGAGGCACGAGCATCATGGGACCCACATCACACCAGGCCGGGGCCGCCGGCAGGGCACTGACGGCCGACCGGCCCGACTCCGTTCGCAACGTCGTGCTGGTCGGCCACAGCGGCGCCGGAAAGACCACCCTGGTCGAGGCCCTGGCCCTGACCGCGGGGGCCGTGAACCGCGCCGGGCGGGTCGAGGACGGGAGCACCGTCTCGGACTACGACGAGATCGAGCAGCGCCGCCAGCGTTCCGTCCAGCTCTCCCTGGTCCCCGTCGAATGGGCCGGAATCAAGATCAACCTCCTGGACACCCCCGGATACGCCGACTTCGTCGGGGAACTGCGGGCCGGTCTGCGCGCCGCGGACGCGGCCCTCTTCGTCGTCTCCGCCGCCGACGGGATCGACGGGGCGACCCGGATGGTGTGGGACGAGTGCGAGGCCGTCGGTATGCCGCGCGCCATCGTCGTCACCCATTTGGAGGCAGCCCGCTCCGATTACTCGCAGATGGCCTCCGTGTGCGGCGAGATCTTCGGCGCCGACGACCCGGACGCCGTCATCCCCCTCTACCTCCCCCTCCTGGGCACCCCGGGAGCCGACGGCCACGCCCCCGTGCGCGGACTGCTCGGCCTGCTCTCCCGGCGCGTCCACGACTACTCCTCCGGCCGGCGCGTCGAACGCGACCCGGATCCCGGGGAACTCGCCCTCATCGACAGCGCCCGCTCCCGCCTGATCGAGGGGATCATCGCCGAGAGCGAGGACGAGACCCTCATGGACCGCTACCTCGGCGGCGAGGACATCGACGTCAAGACCCTCATCGACGACCTGGAGCGGGCCGTCGCCCGCGGCACCTTCCACCCCGTCCTGATGGCCGCCCCCGCCGCCGAGGGCGCCCGCGAGGGCCTGGGCACCGTGGAACTGCTCGAACTGATCACCGGCGGCTTCCCCACCCCCGCCGAGCGCCCGCCCCTGACCGTCACCGCCCCCGACGGCAGCCCGCGCCCCGACCTCGGCTGCGACCCCGCGGGGCCGCTGCTCGCCGAGGTCGTCAAGACCTCCTCCGACCCCTATGTGGGCCGCGTCTCCCTCGTCCGCGTCTTCTCCGGCACCCTGCGCCCCGAGGAGACCGTCCACGTCTCGGGGCACGGGCTGGAGGACCGGGGCCACGAGGACCACGATCTCGACGAGCGCATCGGCGCTCTCACCTCCCCCTTCGGCAAACAGCAGCGCACCCTGTCCGTCTGCGTCGCCGGCGACCTGGCCTGCGTGGCCAAGCTCACCCGCGCCGAGACCGGCGACACCCTGTCCGCCAAGGACGCCCCCCTCCTGCTGGAGCCCTGGGCGATGCCCGAACCGCTGCTCCCCCTCGCCATCGAGGCCCACAGCAAGGCCGACGAGGACAAGCTCTCCCAGGGTCTGGCCCGGCTCGTCGCCGAGGACCCCACCATGCGGCTGGAGCAGAACCCGCACACCCACCAGCTGGTCCTGTGGTGCCTCGGCGAGGCCCACCAGGACCTCGCCCTGGAGCGGCTGCGCACCCGCTTCGGGGTCCAGGTCGACCCCGTCCCCCACAAGGTGAGCCTGCGCGAGACCTTCGGCGCCAAGGCCGCCGGGCGCGGCCGGCACGTCAAGCAGTCCGGCGGGCACGGCCAGTTCGCCATCTGCGAGATCGAGGTGGAGCCCCTCCCGCCCGGCAGCGGCATCGAGTTCGTCGACAAGGTGGTGGGCGGCTCGGTGCCCCGCCAGTTCATCCCGTCCGTGGAGAAGGGCGTACGGGCCCAGGCGGCCCGGGGCGTCGCGGCCGGCTACCCGCTGGTCGACGTCCGCGTCATCCTGCTCGACGGGAAGGCGCACTCGGTGGACTCCTCCGACGCCGCCTTCCAGACGGCGGGCGCCCTCGCCCTGCGCGAGGCCGCCGCGCAGACCCCCGTCCACCTGCTGGAGCCCGTCGCCGAGGTCGACGTCGTCGTCCCCGACGAGTACGTGGGCCCGGTCATGAGCGACCTCGCCGGCCGGCGCGGCCGCGTCGTCGGCACCGAACAGGCCGAGCCGGGCCGCACCCGGGTACGCGCCGAGGTCCCCGAGATCGAGATCGGCCGCTACGCCGTGGACCTGCGCTCGGTCTCCCACGGCACCGGCCGCTTCGGCCGCGCCTACGCCCGGCACGAGCCGATGCCCCCGCACCTGGCCGACAAGGTTCGCGAACAGGCGGAAAAGGGAAGCCCGTTGACATAGCGCTCACCCGGCGCACCGGTCACCGCCCACCCAACCCGCTTGCGGTGGGCGGTATTTCCCTGTCCCATGACCATGGGGCGGAGTACCCCGTTAGGCTCTTCGGCGGGGCGCGGAGCACGACGGAACAGGACGCGTACGACCGGCACGACCAGCACGAGCGGTACAAAGCACAGGGGCACGGCGATGGGGGCAGCGGTGGCGGACGACGGTTTCGACTTCAGGCCCGGGGCACAGATCCCTCTCCAGGGGGGCGGCGGACAGACCGCGGCGACCAACGCGCTCGCCTCCGCCGCGTACCGCGACGGCAAGCCCGACGAGATACTCAAGGCCAACAACGACCTCTACGAGACCAAGGTCAAGCCGCCGAAGATCTCCCTCTTCGAACCCAACCTCGGCGAGGCGTTCTGCCGCGCCGTGGAGGCCCGCACCCTCGGCCCGGGCCGCAAGCCGCTCATCCAGTCCTTCGGCGCCGACCCGCAGACCGTCGTCGAGCACTGCCTCGCCGCCAGCCGCCTGCGCAAGGAGCGCGACCGCAAGCTCCGGCTGATCATGCTCGTCTGCGGGCTGGTCTTCCTGCCGGGCCTCCTGCTGTGGCTGGGCCTCTTCCAGCTCCGCAGGACCCTCGGCAAGGGCGGCGGGAAGAGCTCGTGGATCGGTACCGTGATCCTGGTCGGCATCGGGCTCGTGGTGGCCGTACTGATGTTCCGGCTGCCGTTCAGCGGCTTCCTCGGCCTCTACCTGCGCGCCATGATCATCGCCCCCGTGCTCGGCTGGTTCCTGGCCCGCCGCCTCTGCGAGGCCACCGCCGAGGACATGCGCGCCCGCTGGGACGGCCTGCTCGGCGGCGGCGGGGTCGCCGCCAAGATCCCCGAGGCGGTCCCCGGCAACCCCGACGAGAAGGCCCGCGAGGACCTGCGCCGCCAGCTGGCCAAGCTCACCGCCGAGGACCGCAGCAACTCCGTCTTCTACGCCGGCCCCAAGGGCATCCTCGGCATGGGCACCCGATGGGGCAGCTGGCAGATGGCCGAGGAGCTCGTCCCGAGGACCGAGGGCGCCGAGATCCACCCGTTCCGCAGCTGGGACGTCATACGCGCGGTCGACACCGAGCTGCGCAAGCTGGAACGCGGCCCCCTGCACACCGGCGGCTTCCCCACCGCCTCGCTCCAGCACTGGATCGTCACACCGATCGGCGAGGGCGCCACCGAGGTCGCCCGCCCCACCGGCGAGGACGTGGACACCTTCCTCGTCAAACCGCACGAGATCACCCGGATCTGCAACGAGCAGCAGTTCAGCGCCGGCAACCGGCACTACCTGGGCATCCAGTGGCCGCTCTGGGACGGCCAGCTCGTCATCACCATGCTGGTCACCGTCACCGTGCTCTACAAGACCCTCCGCGTGGACGTCACCGCCCACGCCCTCGGTCCGGTGCACGGCCTGTTCACCACCAAGTCGGCGCCCAAGACCGTCGAGGTCCCCAAGTCCGTCCGCTTCTGGGAGACCGTGGAGCGCAAGCTGCCGCTGGTCGACGCCGACGAGGTGGTGCGCCTCGCCGTCCGCGCCCCCCTCAGCTGGTACCCGCCGGTCCTGGACTACCTCGGCGGCAAGCTGGTCCTGCCCGAGCCGTTCGGACTGCGCCACGTGTGGGCGGGCTCCATGTGGCGCCACCGCTTCATGGCGGACGACGCCCTGCGCACCGTGGCCCCGGTCCTGCGGGCGGTGCACACGGCGGCCTTCAGGGTGCTGGAGGAGAACGGCGTGGACACGTCGGCCTTCACCAACCGCTCCTCCATCATGAACGGCCTGATCCAGGAGCCCGCCCCGCGCAAGGCGGACGTCTACGACGCGTAGCTAGTCGTTCGGCCAGGCGTCGGCGAGCATCTGGCGGGTGTCCGCGAGGAGTTGCGGGAGCACCTTGGTGTGGCCGACGACCGGCATGAAGTTCGTGTCCCCGCCCCAGCGGGGCACGATGTGCTGGTGCAGGTGCGCGGCGATACCGGCGCCGGCGGCCGCCCCCTGGTTCATGCCGATGTTGAACCCGTGCGCCCCCGACGCCTTGCGCAGCGCGACCATGGCCCGCTTGGTCAGCTCCGCCAGCTCGGCCGTCTCCGGGCCGTCGAGGTCGGTGTAGTCGGCGACGTGCCGGTAGGGGACGACCATCAGGTGGCCGCCGTTGTACGGGTAGAGGTTCAGCACGGCGTAGACGTGCCGGCCCCGGGCCACGATCAGGCCGTCCTCGTCGGACATCTCCGGAATCCCGCAGAAGGGACAGCCGTCCCCGGCCTCCGGGCCGGTCGGCTTGTTCTCCCCCTGGATGTAGGCCATCCGGTGGGGCGTCCACAGACGCTGGAACGCGTCCTGCGTGCCCACACCGATCTGCTGCTCCGGCTCAATCGTCATAGGACGCAGCATATGACCTCGTCTCCGGGAACGAGGAAGGCCCCCGGAAAGTGATCGCTTTCCGGGGGCCGGGGCCTGGGGCCGGGGTGCTCCTCGCGAACGTCAGACCTGGACGCGGTCGGCGACGACCTTGGCCAGCTTGGCGAGCGCCTCGTCCTTCGGGATGCCGTTCTCCTGCGAACCGTCGCGGTAGCGGAAGGAGACGGTACCCGCGGCCATGTCCTCGTCACCGACGATGATCATGAACGGGACCTTGAGCTTCTGGTGGTTGCGGATCTTCTTCTGCATCCGGTCGGAGGAGGCGTCCACCTCCACCCGCAGGCCCTGCTTCTTCGCCGTGGCGGCGAACTCCTGGAGGTACTCCACGTGCGCGTCGCCGATCGGGATGCCGACCGCCTGGACCGGGGCCAGCCACGGCGGCATGGCGCCCGCGTAGTGCTCCAGCAGCACCGCGAAGAACCGCTCGATCGAGCCGAACAGGGCGCGGTGGATCATGACCGGGCGCTGGCGGGAGCCGTCCGGCGCGGTGTACTCCAGGTTGAACCGCTCCGGCAGGTTGAAGTCCAGCTGGACGGTCGACATCTGCCAGGTGCGGCCGATGGCGTCGCGCGCCTGCACGGAGATCTTCGGGCCGTAGAAGGCCGCGCCGCCCGGGTCGGGGGTCAGCGGGAGGCCCTGCTTCTCGGCGACCTGCTGGAGGACCGCGGTGGCCTCCTCCCAGACCTCGTCCGAGCCGACGAACTTCTCCGGGTCCTTGGTGGACAGCTCCAGGTAGAAGTCGGTCAGACCGTAGTCGCGCAGCAGGTTCAGCACGAAGGTGAGGGTGCGGTCGAGCTCCTCGGCCATCTGCTCACGGGTGCAGTAGATGTGCGCGTCGTCCTGGGTGAAGCCGCGGGCCCGGGTCAGGCCGTGGACCACGCCGGACTTCTCGTACCGGTACACGGTGCCGAACTCGAACAGGCGCAGCGGGAGCTCACGGTAGGAGCGGCCGCGCGCGTCGAAGATCAGGTTGTGCATCGGGCAGTTCATGGGCTTGAGGTAGTAGTCGGTACCACCGTCGAGCTGCATGGGGGGGTACATGCCCTCCGCGTACCAGTCCAGGTGGCCGCTCTTCTCGAAGAGGGCGCCCTTGGTGGCGTGCGGGGAGTAGACGAACTCGTAGCCCTCCTCCTCGTGCCGGCGGCGCGAGTAGTCCTCCATGGTCCGGCGGATGATGCCGCCGCGCGGGTGGAAGACGGCGAGGCCGGAGCCGATCTCGTCCGGGATGGAGAAGAGGTCGAGCTCGTTGCCGAGCTTGCGGTGGTCGCGCTTCTCGGCCTCGGCGAGGAAGTCGAGGTGCGCCTTGAGCTCCTCCTTCGAGGGCCACGCGGTGCCGTAGATGCGCTGGAGCATCGGGTTCTTCTCGCTGCCGCGCCAGTAGGCGGCCGCGTTGCGCATCAGCTTGAACGCCGGGATGTTGCGGGTGGTGGGCAGGTGGGGACCGCGGCAGAGGTCCTTCCAGCACAGCTCGCCGGTCTTGGCGTCCAGGTTGTCGTAGATGGTCAGCTCGCCGCCGCCCACCTCGACGTCCGCGCCGTCGTCGGAGGACGCGGATCCCTTGATGCCGATGAGCTCCAGCTTGTAGGGCTCGTCGGCGAGCTCCTCGCGGGCCGCCTCGTCGGAGACCACGCGGCGGGCGAACCGCTGCCCGCGCTTCTGGATCTCCTGCATCTTCTTCTCGACGGCCTTGAGGTCTTCGGGGGTGAAGGGGCGGGCCACGTCGAAGTCGTAGTAGAAGCCGTCGCGGACCGGCGGGCCGATGCCCAGCTTGGCCTCGGGGAAGAGCTCCTGCACGGCCTGCGCCATGACGTGCGCGGTGGAGTGGCGCAGGATGTTCAGGCCGTCCTCGGAGGAGATCTCCACCGGCTCGACGGTCTCGCCGTCACGGACCTCGTAGGAGAGGTCCTTCAGCTCGCCCGCGACGCGCGCGGCGATGACGGTGCGCTCGGCGGCGAACAGCTCGGCCGCCGTGGTGCCCGTGGTCACCACGCGCTCGTCCCGCTCGGAATCGCGTTGGATGATCACACGGACCTCTGACACCGGTTTCTCCTGAACTCTGGGGACCCTTCCCGGCGGCAGCCGGGCGGGGAGGGCGCCGGCGGTTGCGGCGCGTGTGAATCGTACCGAGCGGAGCGGCCACGCCGCTAAACGGTTGTGCCCGGCCCGCGGCGGCGCCGTCCGGGGCGCGGGTAGCGTGGCCGGGTCCGCTGCGCCGCGCCCCCGAAGGGATCCCCGCTCCATGCCGAGCCCCCGTGTCCGCCCGCTGGACCTGGCCGACGAGGCGACCGCCGTCGCCGTGCACCGGATCGGGCGGGCCGCGTACGCCGTGGAGGCGGAGCTGATCGGCTTCGACGGGATCCCGGCGCTGGGCGAGAGCCTGGAGGACCTGCGGGGACGGGCGCTGGAGTGGCTCGGGGCGGTCGGGCCGGAGGGGGAGATCGCCGGGTTCCTGGCCTGGGAGCGGCCCGGGCCCGGGGGTCCCGTCACCCTCGACCGGCTGTGCGTGGACCCCGCCTGGTTCCGCCGGGGCGTCGCCTCCCTGCTGCTGCGGCACGCGCTGGAGGACCTCTTCCCCGGCCGCCCGGTGGAGGTCACCACGGGCGCCGCCAACACCCCGGCGGTCACCCTCTACACCCGCCTGGGCTTCACCCGGGGCGCCGACTTCTCCCCGGCCCCGGGGCTGCGCATGGCCTCCTTCACACGGGGCGGGTGAGCCGCCGCTCCCTTACGAAGCCCCCTCGGGGCTCAGGGGTCCGACGGCCGTGGAACCCGTCGGGTGGCCGGGAGGCCGCGCCCCAGTCGTCCGACCGACGGGGCAGGGGCGCCCCCGGGGCCGGGACGGCCGCGGCTCAGTCGTCCGACGGCAGGACGTCGTCCGGGTCGAAGGCGGCGTCCAGGGACTTCATCAGACGGTCCCGCTCCACCTCGTCCAGCGGTACGGGCACCACGTCCGAGGCGTCCGTCAGCCGGCGGAACCCGCCGCGCCGTGAGAGGCGGCCGCTGATGCGGACCGGGAGCCCGGCCAGGTGGGCCTGGACCGCCGTCCGGTACGCCTCCTCCCCCAGCGCCGCGCGCACGGACGGCACCTCCGCCCCGGCCAGCACCCGCAGCCGCACCGTCCCCCCGCCGCCCGACGCCGCCCGGCGCATCCGCACCACGGCCCCGACCAGCCGTACGGCGACGGCCGGCTCGGCCCGGGTGTAGCGGGCGGAGGCATCCCGCAGCACGGGCAGGTCACCGGGCGAGAACTCCACCGGCTCGGGCCGGGCCGCGCACCCGGCGGGGACCCCGGCCGCCGGGGCCCAGGCCAGCGCGACCCGCGCCCCTTCCGAACCCTGGACGAGGGCGATCAACGCGTCGGCGAGCTCCCGGCTGACCCCGGCCGCGACGGCGGCGTCGAACGCCTCCATGCGTCCGGTGGCCCGCCGGTAGTCCACCGCCTCCCGGGCCGCGTGCAGGGCGTGGTGGAGCCGCGTGACCAGCCCCCGCCCCCCGTCCACCGGTACGTACGCGGCGAGCCGGCGTCCGTCCGGGCCGGGCCCGACCAGGACCTCGTCCAGGGCCCGCTCGGCCTGGGCGCGGTGCCGTGCCCCGTGGTAGCCGACGCGGGCGCGCTCGGCGAGGGCGCCGGCCAGCAGCAGCCGGCGGGCCGCCGAGCGCAGCCGCTCCTGCGCCGTCCAGGCCGCCTCTCCCCCGAACCCGTACGGCGCCCCGGGGATCTCCCGTTCCCAGCGGACCTCGTCGCTGGGCACGCTCAGCCCGAACAGCACCTCTCGCGCCGATGCCAGGCCGCTGCGCGAGAGCGCGGTCAGTGCCTCCTCCAGCAGGTCGGCGCAGTCGGGGAAGGTCCGGGTCTCGGGGACGAGCAGGCTGGTCCCGCCGGGCCCGGGCGGGGTCCAGCGCCCGTAGCGGCCCGCCGCCCCGCCGCGCCGCAGCCAGCCGTGCCGGCGCAGCAGGGCGCCGAGCACCTGCGGGTCCACGTGTGCGGGGTCGGGGGCGCCGGGCCCGGCCGGGTCGCCGGCCTGCGCGGGGAGCAGGGGCGGCCGCGGGTGCGCTGCGTGACGGTCCATCAGGGTGTCCCTCCCGACCCGACCCGGGTCATGATCTCGCACAGCGCCCGGTCGTCGAAGATCCGCGCGGTCGGGATCCGTACGGTGGTCCGGCGCCGGCCGGTCACCGGGTGCCCGGCGAGGTTGGTCCAGTAGCAGCAGTGCCGCAGGTCGAGCCGCTCGTGCCCGGCGCTCAGCCACTGCTCCCGCTCCCGCGGTACGAGCATCACCACGAGGATCTTGTGCACGGCGACCGGGGTGCGGGCCAGCTTCACCAGGTGCTCGTTGTCGAGGGTGAAGCCGAAGGTGGGCCCGGCCGGGCGCGGCGGCACCTGGTAGGTCGCCTTCAGCTGCACCTTGATGGTGACCTCGTCGTCGATCAGGTGCTCGGGCGCGCCGTGGCTGACGTGCCAGTCGATGCCGTTGTCCGGGAACGGCTGGGACAGCGAACAGCCGGCGGCGGCCGCGACGGCGTGCAGGTAGCCCACCTGGAGGGTCTCCATGCAGGCGGTGGTGGCGAGTGTGCCGCGCAGCGGACCGGTCCTCGCTCCGGTGTCCGCGTCGAGCACCCCGCCCGGTTCGGGCTGCGCGAGCGCCATGGCCGGCCCCCCATGCCTTCCGGGCTCTGCCGTGCGGGTGGTGTGGGCGGTACGGAGTGACGGCCGGTCACGTGTACGACCCCCCAGGGAAGTTGTCTCCGCACCCGGCGCCGCGCAAACGGCGTACGGGGCAAACAGCCCGGGTATCACGCAATCGGCGGGGGCGGCAGGTTCCGGGGCGGTGGCGCCCGGTGCGCCCCATCTGCCGACCGGGGACGAGGAGTTCGCCATGACACGCTGGTACGAGGGGCCGCTGGCCGCCTTCGACACGGAGACCACCGGGGTGGACGTCGAGCAGGACCGGATCGTGTCCGCCGCGCTCGTCGTGCAGGAGTGCGCGGGCGGCCGGGTGCGCACCACGCGCTGGCTGGTCAATCCCGGTATCCCGGTGCCCCGGGGTGCCACGGACGTGCACGGCCTGACCGACGAGCACCTCCAGCGGCACGGCCGCTGGCCGGCGCCGGTGGTGGAGGAGATAGCCCGCGCGCTGAACGAGCAGCAGGTGGCGGGCCGGCCGGTGGTGGTGATGAACGCGCCGTTCGATCTGACGCTGCTGGACCGGGAGTTGCGCCGGCACCGGGCATCGTCGCTGGCGCGGTACCTGGACGACCGGCCGCTGACGGTGCTCGACCCGCGGGTGCTGGACAAGCATCTGGACCGCTACCGCAAGGGCCGCCGGACGCTGAGCGACCTGTGCGCGCACTACGGAATAGAGCTGGAGGGGGCGCACGACGCCTCGGCGGACGCGATGGCCTCGCTGGAGCTGGTACGGGCGGTGGGGCGCCGGTTCGCGTCCCGGCTGGAGCGGCTGACCCCGGCGGAGCTGCACCAGCTCCAGGCGGTGTGGCACGCGGCGCAGGCGCGCGGGCTCCAGGCGTGGTTCGCGCGGCAGGGCACCCCGGAGGAGGTGGATCCGCACTGGCCGCTGCGCCCGGAGGTCCCGGCGGCGGCGTGAGCGGGCCGCGCGCAGGGCTGTGGAATGCGGAAGGCCGGTCCATCGTCAGACGGACCGGCCTGTCCCGGTGGGCGATACTGGGATCGAACCAGTGACCCCTTCGGTGTGAACGAAGTGCTCTCCCGCTGAGCTAATCGCCCGGGAACGCACTGAACAATACAAGAGCCTCGGGGTCTGTTCAAACCGCTTCCGGCGGAGCGGTCAGCCGGGCCGCCAGACCCCGGCGCCCGGCCCGCATCATCAGGGCGTGGTTGAGCCGCAGGACGGGCCGGCCGGCGAGCGCGAGCCGCCGCAGCAGCGGGGCCCGCACCTCCACCTCCTGCTCGTAGACGGCCCGGGTACGGCCGGCCGCAGGGCCGCCGCGGGGGCGTACGGTCCAGCGCGCCCAGCCGTCGAGGTCGCCGCCCAGCGCCACTTCTAGGACGCCCCGGACGGGGTCGCGGAGCAGGCCGGTGAGGGTGAGGTGGAGCTCGTACGGGAGGGCGGAGCGGATCACCGCGGTGCCCGAGCGTCCGCCCGCCGGCGCGAACCGGCGGACCTGGGGCCACCAGCCGGGGTAGCGGCCGGGGTCCTCCAGCAGGGAGTAGACGAGGGCGGGCGGGGCGTCGAGGTCCCACACGCTGCGGAAGCGGTAGTGCGTCCAGCGTGGCATACCCCCAGTCTGGCCCCGGCGGGCCGGCGCCGGGGGCGGTTTGCGCGAACGGTACTCAGGGTGGTCTGAGTACGTACACCCATGTCCTGACGGGGTGACGGGCGCCACACTCCGGCTATGGACACCCCTCTGCCGCCGGCCCGGGAGCTGGCGCTCATCGACGCCGATCTGGCGCAACTGGACGCCCGGCGCGCGTATCTGACGGCCCGCCGGGACTGGCTGCTGCGGCTGGCGTGGCCCTCGGTCGCGGCCCCTGCGGCGGCCCCCGCCGCTCCTTCCGCTGCCGGCGGCGGGCGGCCCGGTGCGCAGGGCGTGCTGCTGGTGCTGGGCGCGGTGCTCCTGGCGGTGGCCGCGCTCGCCTTCACCCTGCTCAGCTGGGGCTCCCTGGGCATCGGGGGCCGCTCGGCGGTCCTGGCCGTGGTCACGGCGGCCGCGCTCGCGGTGCCGGCTGCGCTGCTGCGGCGGGGCCTGCGCTCGACGGCCGAGGCGGTCGCGGCGGTGGCCCTGGCCCTGACGGTCCTGGACGCGTACGCGGTCCGCGCGGTGGGCCTGGCCGGCGGCGACGGCCTGACGTACGCGGCGTGGGCGTCGGCGGCGCTGGCGGGGCTGTGGGCCGCATACGGGACGCTGCTGCGCGGGCTCCGGGCGGCACCCCTTGCGGCGCTGGTCGCCGCGCAACTACCGCTCCCCCTGGCGGCGTCCGCGTCGGGAACGGACCTGACGGGCACGGGCTGGGCCCTCCTGGCGACGGCCGCCCTGGACGCGGGGCTGGCGGTGGCGACGACCCGGGGGCCGGTACCGGCGCCGGCCGGGGCGGGCGCCAGGACGCTGGGCGGTGCGGCGACGACGGGCGGCTCGAAGGCGGGGCCGCCGGACGGTGCCGCGCCGGCGCCGGGCGCGGGGCGGACGGCAGCCGGGGCGGCCGCCGGTGGACTGGGCGGTGCGGTGGCGGCCGGGGCGAAGGCGGGGCTGGCGGACGGTGCCGCGCCGGCGCCGGGCGTGGGGCGGACGGCAGCCGGGGCGGCCGCCGGTGGACTGGGCGGTGCGGTGGCGGCCGGCTCGAAGGCGGGGCCGCCGGACGGTGCCGCGCCGGCGCCGGGCGCGGGGCAGACGGCGGCCGGGGCGGGCGCGGGTGGACTGGGCGGTGTGGTGGCGGTGCTGCGGGCCGTGCGGGTGGCGGCGTGGGCGGGTGCCGGGGTGCTGGGCGGTGCGGCGCTGGCGGCGGGGCTCGCGGCGTCCCTGGCGGAGCCCGGGGCGTCCGGGCCGGCGCTGCTGCTGGCGGCGGGGGCCCTGCTGGGCGTGGCGGTGGCCTGGCGTGAGCCCCGGGCTTCGGCGGCCGCGGTGGCGGGGGGCCTGGCGGCGGTGTCGGCGGTGGGCGGGCTGGCTCCGTCCGGGCCGGGCTCCGTGTGGTGGCCGGTGGCGGTGCGGGTGGCGGCGGGGCTGGCGCTGGTGGCGGCGGTACGGGTGCTCCCGCTCCCGGAGCCGGTCCGGCGCGGCCTGGCCCGGGCCGGGGCGGCGGTGTCCGCCCTGGGCGCCCTGGCGGGACTGCCGGCGGTGCTGGGCCTGCTGGTGGGGCGGCTGGCGGTGCTGGGCGAGGTCTGGGCCCCGACCACCCCGGACCTCCCGGCCCCGGGCCCTGGACTGGCGGCGGCCCTCCTCCTGGCGGCCGCCACCTTCGGCCTCCTCACGGGCCCCACCGCCTCCGCCGCTTCCTCCGGGGAGGCACACACGAACGCATCGCCCGGCAGCCGGCCCCGGCCGGGCGATGCCGCCGGGACGGCAAGCGCGACCCGGGCCGGGTTCCGCCCCGGCTCCGAGCGGGGCGCCACTGGGCCGGCGGGTGAGACACCCCGGACGGATGCCACCGGCCCGGACGGATCCCGCGCGGGTACCGCCGCGGGCACGTGGGGCGCCCCCAGCCGGCCGGGCCAGGCCCCCCGGGCGGCGACGGCAGACCCGGACGGATCCCGCCTGCGGCCTCGGTCGGGTGCGCGGGGCTTGCCGGGCGGCCCGGGCGGAGCCCGTACCGCAGCCGGGTATGCCTGGGGTGTCCCCGGGCTGCTGGCACGGTCCGTGGCCGTGGTGTGCGCGTGGGGCGGGATGTTCGCGGTGGCGGCCGGGGCCGGGGCGGCCGTGGAGCTCGGGGTGCAGTCGGCGGTGACGCTGGCGGCCGGCGCGGTGGCTCTGCGGGCCCGGGAGGCGTCCGTCGCGCGGGCGGCCGCTGGGTGTGCGGCGGCCGGGGGCTTGGCGGTGACGTCGGCGGCGCTGGACGGCCGTGTCGCCACCTTCGCGGTGTTCGCGGTGCTGGGCGCCGGGGCCGCGCTGGGAGCGGCGTACGGGGGCGCCCGGGCGGCCCTGCGGGGCGCCTGTGCGGTCGCCGCCGTCGGGTACGCGACCGGGACGGTGCTGGCGCTGGGTGCGCTGGCCGGCGCGGCGGTGCCCTGGACCGGTGTGGCGCTGCTGGTGGTCCCCGCGGCGGCGGTGGCCCTGGGACCGCGCCTGGGCGCGGTCCGGGTCCCGGCGGAGGTGGCGGCGGCGGCCGCGGGCGCGCTCGCGGTGGCCCTGGCGGCCTGGGACCCGCCGGTGTCGGCCTTGGTGCTGGCGCTGGGCGGCGTGGTGTGCGCGGCGGGGGCCGTCCGGGCGGACCGGCGGGGCCTGGGCTGGGCGGCCCTCGCGCTGGGCGTGGCGGCGGCCTGGGTGCGGCTGGGGGCCTCGGGCGTGGCGGTGCCTGAGGCGTACACGCTGGCGGTGACGGTGCCGGCCCTGGCGGTGGGCCTGGTGCGCCGCCGCCGCGACCCGGGGGCCTCGTCCTGGACGGCGTACGGGCCCGGGCTGGCGGCGACCCTGCTCCCGAGCCTGGTGGCCGTCTGGGGTGACCCGTACTGGCCGCGCCCGCTGCTGCTGGGCCTGGGGGCGCTCGCGGTGACCCTGACGGGGGCGCACCGCAGGCTCCGCGCCCCGCTGCTGCTGGGCGGGGTGACGCTGGCCGTGGTGGCGGTGCACGAGCTGGCCCCGTACGTGGTGCAGGTGGCGGGACTGCTGCCGCGCTGGCTGCCCCCGGCGCTGGCGGGCCTGCTCCTGCTCGCGGTGGGGGCGACGTACGAACGCCGCCTCCGCGACGCCCGCCGCCTCCGCGAAGCCTTCGGCCGACTCCGCTGAGCCCCCCACCACGGCCGAGGCCGTCCCCGGCGGCGGCGACACCAGCACGACCTGGAGCAGGCGGCCCCTGCGGCCCGGCACCGGGGTGAGGGCCCGTAAGCGCGGCACCAGGCGCCCCACCCCGTTCCACCGGACACGCCGAAGGGCCCGTACAGGGCAGTCGATCCACCGGGCACCCCCGCAGGGGCCCGGGTACGGCAAACGCCCCGGAGACTCTTGCGAATCTCCGGGGCCTTTGCTCCGGGTGGGCGATACTGGGATCGAACCAGTGACCCCTTCGGTGTGAACGAAGTGCTCTCCCGCTGAGCTAATCGCCCGGGCACACCGCAAACATTACCGCATGTCAGCGGTGCTCCGAGACCACCCCGGGACGATCACTGGCCCTTGAGGTGCCACGGCAGGGTGAGGCCGTACTTCCACAGGTAGAAGCCGACCAGCGCGCCCGCGATGACCAGACCCACGGTGGTGAGGATGATGTTGCGGCGGCGGACCTTGGGGTCGAGGGCCTTCTGCGCGGCCTCGGTGACCTTGCGCTTGGTCCACCGCAGGACGAGGTGGGCCCAGGCGAACTCGGTGGCCCAGATCGCCAGGCCGGCGAAGATCGCGACCCAGCCCGGCCCGGGCAGCACGAGCATGGCGATGCCGGCGCCGATGACGAGCAGGCCGACGACGAAGACGCCGACCTGCCAGCTGAGGTGCAGGCTGCGGTTGGCTTTGATGAAGGCGGGCGCCTTCGAGACGTGCGGCGTGTCGTCGGCGGCTTCGCCGGGCGTAGCGGATTCGTTGGTTCCGCGGTCACTCCCCGTATTCATGGGACCGAATCTACCCGAGCCGGGAGCACACGTGAATGGTGGTTTGGATCCGCCGTCCGAGGGACCCAGAGGTCCGCAAAACGGTCAGAGGGGTTTACAACGCCACCGTAGGTGGCATGTCGATTTCGCCGACGTGCGAATCCCCGAGCGCACACTGAGCGAAAGGCCCTGGCGCTTATGAACACCACGGTCAGCTGCGAGCTGCACCTGCGCCTCGTTGTGTCGAGCGAGTCCTCACTGCCTGTCCCGGCGGGCCTGCGGTATGACACGGCCGATCCCTACGCCGTGCACGCCACCTTCCACACCGGCGCCGAGGAGACGGTCGAATGGGTGTTCGCCCGCGACCTCCTCGCCGAGGGCCTCCACCGGCCTACCGGCACCGGCGACGTCCGCGTCTGGCCGTCCCGGAGCCACGGTCAGGGGGTCGTCTGCATCGCCCTGAGCTCACCGGAGGGAGAAGCGCTGCTGGAAGCGCCCGCCCGAGCCCTGGAGTCGTTCCTGAAGCGTACGGACGCCGCGGTCCCGCCCGGGACCGAGCACCGGCACTTCGACCTCGACAAGGAGCTCTCCCACATCCTGGCCGAAAGCTGAGCCAGGCCGCCGGCCGTACGGCACCGTCCGACTCGGGGCGACGGTGCCGCACGGACAACCCCATACGGCAGTACCGGCGCTGTCCCCGCGGGAGCCATCCGCGGGGGCGGCGCCGGTGTGCTGTCCGGGCGCCCTGTTGACGCCAACCGCTAGAGTCGGCCCCCAGCGGCGGCAGCGGCCCGTCGCCGCCAGGCCGGCCTCCAGGGAGCGAGACCCCGTGCAGATCCCCCACGACACCCGTCGCGCGCTCGACGTCGTCGTCGCGCTGGTCAACACCGCGGCCGAACCGGGCCAGCCCGACGCACTGCCGGACGTCGCCGCCCTGCGCGGCTTCGTCAAGGAGCACGCGATCAGCGACGTCGGCGAGCTCAGCGCCCGCGACCTCGCCGGGGTCCGCACGGTGCGGGGCACGTTCGCGCAGGTCTTCGCGGCGCCGAACTCCCGTGCGGCGGCCGCACTGATCAACGAGCTGGTGGCCACCGCCGGCACCACCCCCCAGCTGACCGACCACGACGGCTACGACTGGCACGTCCACTACTTCGCCCCGGGCGCCTCGGTGGGCGACCACCTGGCGGCCGACGGCGGCATGGCGCTGGCCTTCATCGTGGTCTCCGGCGAGCAGGAGCGGCTGCGCCGCTGCGAGGCGCCGGACTGCCGACGGGCCTTCGTGGACCTCTCCCGCAACCGCTCGCGCCGCTACTGCGACAGCCGGACCTGCGGGAACCGGCTGCACGTGGCCGCGTACCGGGCGCGCCGCAAGGGGGCCGACAGCCAGGTCCCGGAGCAGGTCTCAGAGCAGGTACAGGTCGTGCACGGCGGCCAGCAGGAGCAGTAGCCCGATCACCGCCAGGAAGATCATCAGCGGCGGCTGGGACAGGGCGAAGAGACAGCCGCGCGCCTCGGGGGGCCCGAGCGGCGCGGGAGCCTGGGCGGCGGGGGCCGGGGGAACGCGGTCCTGGGCGACGGGGGCCTCGGCAACGGGGACGGGAGCCTGGGGCTCACCCTGCGATGTGTCGAGCATGTCAGGCGATGATCGCGCAGCGGATCCCCCGGATCCCCCCTACACGCCCTGTTTCACGCGGTAGTCCGCCGATTCTCCTCAGTTCGGGTGGTTTCCCGGGGCTTCTCCCCCGCGACGGGCACCCCGTGCGCTAGAGACCCCGCTCCCGCGCCGCCCTCTAGATGCCGTGCTTCTTCAGAATGGCCTCGATATCGGAGAAGTCCTCCGCCGGGGCGCTCCGCGTGGTCGGGGACGGGCCGGTGGCGCCGCCTCCCAGGGCGGGCGCGGAGGCGGCGGGGGCCATGGCCTCCCCGGACTTCCCTGCCCGTCCCGCGCTCCGCCGCTCGACGGCCCGGGTGGCCATGAGCAGCGCCCACGCCAGGGCCAGCAGCCCGAGGCCGGCCCACACCTGCGGCTTGAAGACGATCCCGGAGAGCCAGCCCACCACCCCGGTCAGCACCAGCCCCACCGGCACCAGTGCGTACGCGGCGATCCGCGCGGCCTTCAGGAACAGTTTGCGGTACGCGGTCACGGCGGCGATGCCCAGGCCCGCCGCGGACACCGCGGAACAGATGGTCTCGGCGAGCATGCGGTCCTCCGGCGGTCTGCGAGGGGCGGCCTGTCCCTTCCATCCTGCACCGCCCCCCGCCCCCGCGGCCATGCCCGCGCCAGGGCCCGGGCGGCCCCGGGGAGGTCTGGGAGACTGTCCGTATGACCGATTCCGTGATCCTCGACGTCTGGTGCGAACTCCAGTGCCCGGACTGCCACAGCGCGCTGGACGACGTGCGCGCCCTGCGGGGCCGCTACGGCGACCGGCTGGACATCCGGCTGCGCCACTTCCCGCTGGAGAAGCACAAGCACGCCTTCGCCGCCGCGCAGGCCGCCGAGGAGGCCGTCGAGCAGGGGCAGGGCTGGCCGTACGCGGAGGCGGTCCTGGCCAGGACCGCCGAGCTCGGCGAGCGCGGGGAAGCCGTGCTGCTGGAGGTGGCACGTGAACTGGGCCTGGATGCCGAGGAGTTCGACACCGCGCTGATCGACGGGCGGCACATCCTGATCGTCGACGCCGACCAGGCCGAGGGCAAGGCCATCGGCGTGACCGGCACCCCGACCTATGTGATCGACGGCCAGCGCCTCGACGGCGGCAAGAGCCAGGAGGGACTGCGCGCCCGCATCGAGGAGATCGCCGACCGGCTGCTCGCCGACGGCTGACTCAGATGAGCTCCTTCGAGAAATGGATCCCGGTGGTCCGGTAGCCGAGGGACTCGTACAGCCGCAGGGCCGGGGTGTTGCCGGCGAACACGTGCAGGGCGATGACGCGGTGGCCGCGCGCGAGCGCCTCGCGCTCCGCGAGGAGCATCAGGTCCCGGCCGTGGCCGCGCCCCCGGTACTCCTCGGCGACCGCGACGTCGTACACGTACGCCCCCGCGCCGCCCTCCCCGCGCGGCGCGAGCCAGAGGTGCCCGACCGGGGTCCCGGCCGACTCCAGGACGGCCAGGGTGACCCCGGGGGTGTCCAGGCCCTGCCGCAGCCGCCCGTCGTGGTCGGCCTCCGCCCTGGCCCGGGCGGCTTCCGGCCCCACGCCCCGGGCCTCCCAGCTCGCCGCGTACGCCTCGCGGGCACGGGCGTTCCACACCGCGTACTCCGCCTCCGTCATGGGGCGGCCCCGTACCCCCTCGGAGAGCTCCGGAGGGGTCGCGGGGAGATCCTTGGCCATGTTCCGGCCGTCCTCGGCGTACCCCAGGGCCGCGGCGAGCCGCAGACCGCCCCGGGAAGCTGCCGGGACCGAGATCCGCACCCGGCGGCAGCCCCAGCCGCGCAGCACTTCCTCGGCGGCCAGCGCGGCGACCGTGGCGCGGCCGCGCCGGCGGTCCGGCTCGTCGATGGCCAGGTCACGGATCTCCCCCGCCTCCGGCCCGGAGGCCGTGCCGGCGGCGATCAGGAGCGTCCCGACGCGCCTGCTGTTGACGCGGACCTCGTACGGGCGTGAGCGCGCGCCGCCCTCGCTCTGCTGAAGCGGCCCGCTCGGCCGCAGGGTGGTGGTCATCCGCGGGTTCTACCCGCCCCGCGCCGGTGTCACCACGCTGCGCCGGGGCTCAGCGGTCTCAGGGGTCTCAGCGGTCTCAGGGGTCGATGTCGGAGGCGGCCCGCTCCTCGAAGACCCGCATGGCCTTGGCGGTGACCGGGCCTGGGGCGGCGGTCACGGTGCGTCCGTCGATCCGGTGGACGGCCTGGACGTCGCGCAGGGTGGAGGTCAGGAAGACCTCCTCGGCCTGCTGGAGCACGTCGAAGGGCAGGTCGCTCTCGCGGGCGCCGGTCCACTCGACGGCCAGGGCGCGGGTGATCCCGGCGAGGCAGCCGGAGGCCACGGGCGGGGTGTGCAGTTCGCCGTCGAGGACGACGAAGACGTTGGAGCCGGTGCCCTCGCAGAGCTGCCCGACGGTGTTGGCGAAGAGCGCTTCGGAGGCCCCGTCGCGGTGCGCCCGCGCGAGGGCGACGACGTTCTCCGCGTACGAGGTGGTCTTCAGACCGGTCAGCGGGGAGCGCTCGTTGCGCACCCAGGGGACGGTGATCACGGCGGTGGTGTCGGGGCGGCGGCTGGTCTCACCGAGGGCGACGACGAGGGTCGGGCCGGTCTCGCCGCGGTCGGAACCGAGCGGGGAGAGACCGCCGGTGTAGGTGATGCGCAGCCGGCCGAGCGGCATCGGATTGGCCTCCAGGACGGCGGCGCAGGCGCGGCGGACCTCGTCGAGGTCGGGGTCGGGCAGGCCCAGGCCGCGGGCGGAGCGGGTGAGCCGCTCCAGGTGCCGGGTGAGGGCGAAGGGGGTGCCGTGCTGCGCCTTGAGGGTCTCGAAGACCCCGTCGCCCACGGTGAGCCCGTGGTCGAGGACGGACACCTTCGCGTCGGCGGCGTCCCGCAGTGTTCCGTCGAGCCAGATCCTCACCGTACGGTTCCTCCACTCAGGTCGTGCGTCGTCTCGTGCGCGTCCGGCGCGGGGCCGCCCGAGGCCAGGGCGAGCAGCCGGGCCGCCTTCAGCTCGGTCTCGGCCCATTCCCGTTCGGGGTCGGAGCCCCAGGTGATCCCGGCGCCGGTGCCGAAGCTCAGCCGGGGGCCGCCGGGGGCCTCGCGGTCGACCCAGAAGGTGCGGATGCCGACGGCGAGCGCGGCGGTGCCCCGGTCGGCGTCGACCCAGCCGATGCCCCCACAGTAGGGGCCGCGGGGGGCCGTCTCCAGCTCTTCGATGATCCGCAGGGCGGAGGACTTGGGGGCGCCGGTCACCGAGCCGGGCGGGAAGGTGGCGGCCAGCAGCTCGGGCCAGCCGGCGCCCTCGGCGAGCTCGCCGCTGACGGTGGAGACGAGGTGGACCAGGCCGGGGTGCTCCTCCAGGGCGCACAGCTCGGGCACGGTGACCGACCCGGTGGCGCAGACGCGGCCCAGGTCGTTGCGGACGAGGTCCACGATCATCACGTTCTCGGCGTGGTCCTTGGGCAGCAGGTCGGCGGCGGTACGGCCGGTGCCCTTGATCGGTCCGGACTCGACGCGGCGGCCGGCGCGGCGCAGGTACAGCTCCGGGGAGGCGGTGGCGATCTCCACGCCGTGGGCCCGGAGCCGAATCGTTCCTGCGTACGGGGCGGGGTTGCCGCGCGCGAGGAGCGCGGTCAGGGCGTCCACGTCGGTGGCGGCCGGGTCGGGCAGCGGCGCGGAGACCACACGGCAGAGGTTGGCCTGGTAGACCTCCCCCGCCGCGATGTACTCACGGATCCGGCGGACGCCCGCGACGTACGCGGCGCGGTCCAGGGAGGAGGTCCAGCGGTCGGCGGCGGGTCCCCGCCAGGCGCCGGGGACGGGCGCGGGTACGGGGTCGGGGCGTATGTCCCCGAAGCGCGCGCAGATCAGCCGGCCTTCGAAGTCCGCGCTCACCACCCAGAACCCGGTGGAGTCGAGGGCGGAGGGGTCGCTGGTGACGTCCCGGAGGTCGGTTGCGAGGAGGCCGCCGAAGCGGGCCAGGGGAGGCAGGTCGTGCACGGCTGCGAGTCTATGACCGGTGGCGCGATGCCGCCGGTGAGGTGACGGACGGGTGACCTCCGGTGACCGGGTCGGCAGCACGCTGCGGAAACGCGTTTTTGAGCTGGCCCGGGAATCCGCTAGAGTTCAACACGTCGCCAGGGAGCGAAGGGGGAAAACCCCGGAGCGAACACGGTGACACTGCGGACGTAGCTCAGTTGGTAGAGCACCACCTTGCCAAGGTGGATGTCGCGAGTTCGAGTCTCGTCGTCCGCTCTGAGTGGGGGATCTTCCCGAGACCCCGCACACTCCGAGGTGGAGTGGCCGAGAGGCGAGGCAACGGCCTGCAAAGCCGTCTACACGGGTTCAAATCCCGTCTCCACCTCCAAGGACGATTAGCTCAGCGGGAGAGCGCTTCCCTGACACGGAAGAGGTCACTGGTTCAATCCCAGTATCGTCCACTGGTCCGCAAGGACCTGGTCCATGAGGATCCCCGCGCGATTAGCTCAGCGGGAGAGCGCTTCCCTGACACGGAAGAGGTCACTGGTTCAATCCCAGTATCGCGCACGCAGTACCGCTCCACCTGTTTGACCTGCGGTTCCTTACCGCAGCCCGCGCGATTAGCTCAGCGGGAGAGCGCTTCCCTGACACGGAAGAGGTCACTGGTTCAATCCCAGTATCGCGCACCGCAACCGGAAGCCCCGGCCGTCTCGACGGCCGGGGCTTCCGTCGTCCCTC
This sequence comes from Streptomyces sp. NPDC006687, assembly GCF_040636215.1. Lineage (NCBI taxonomy): Bacteria > Bacillati > Actinomycetota > Actinomycetes > Kitasatosporales > Streptomycetaceae > Streptomyces > Streptomyces sp. NPDC006687. The sequence goes on from NZ_JBEYJJ010000012.1 coordinate 76,796, forward strand.
CGGTGTGGACGCGTGGAAAAGGGTGTTGCCCGTACGGCTCCCCAGCCGCACGGGCAACACCCTTCAACTGCCGTCCGCCGCTCCCCCGTCCCCACGGGGTTCGACGGGCCGATGTCCCGGCCCGGGCCGCTCTCCCGGGCCCGGGGCGCCGCTCAGCGCCCCAGCATCACGCCCACGGACGACGCCTGCGCCACCACCTGGTCGAAACCTCCGAAGAGGAAGAGCAGGAGGGCGGCCAGGGGGAGCACCATCGCCGCGGCCACCAGCGGGTGGCGCGTACCGGACTCATGGCTGTCGAACGCGAGGAACCTGCGTCCTTGCCGTGCGATGTCCGCCATGGTCCTCTCCCTGTCGTATGGCAGCGGCGGGCTTGTGACCTCGGGGGACGAGTGCGCCACCCGCCGCTTGTCTTCAACACTAGGCGGCCGGAAGGCTGCTGGCCTCATGCCCTCGTACCCCTTGGCGGGCCTCCAGGAGGATGAGGCGGACGCCCCCGGCGTACTCCCCTGGGTGGAGATCCGCCCCGCTGGATGGGGGAGGTCCCGGAGGGGATGACCGGAGGGTAGTGACTTCGCTCACTTCCGTCACTCCCCGCGCACGCGTGTCCTCGTACGGGAAGTTGACGGCTCCGCTCGCGCACCGCGGGCGCTCCCCCGGCGTCGTGGCCGCTCGCGGGCCCTGCGGGGAGATCAATCCCCTTGCGTACGGGGGCCCTTGGGGCCGTCCGCCGGGGTCCCCCGAACGGGGGCCGTGGGATCTGGCACACCCTCAAGTGGCGTGCTCCGCACTGAGGATCGAATGTTCCGGCGAGGGCGCGGCCTCTGAGCGCCGGCGCCGGATGGTCCGTAAGCTGTGCCAGGTCAGCAGGACGACCGTCAGCGGGGTGGACATGGCGATGATGCGGCTCCGGCGCGAGGACCCGCGTGTCGTCGGCTCGTTCCGGCTGCACCGGCGGCTCGGTGCCGGCGGCATGGGCGTCGTCTACCTGGGCTCCGACCGGCGCGGCCAGCGCGTCGCCCTCAAGGTGATCCGGCCCGACCTGGCCGAGGACCAGGAGTTCCGCTCCCGCTTCGCCCGCGAGGTGTCCGCCGCCCGGCGGATCCGCGGCGGGTGCACGGCCCGGCTGGTGGCCGCCGACCTGGAGGCCGAACGGCCCTGGTTCGCGACCCAGTACGTGCCCGGGCCCTCGCTGCACGACAAGGTGGCCGAGGAGGGCCCCCTGACGGCCGCGCAGATCGCCGCCGTCGGCGCGGCGCTCTCCGAGGGGCTGGTCGCCGTCCACGAGGCCGGCGTCGTCCACCGTGACCTGAAGCCCTCGAACATCCTGCTGTCGCCCAAGGGGCCGCGGATCATCGACTTCGGCATCGCCTGGGCCACGGGGGCCAGCACCCTGACGCATGTCGGCACGGCCGTGGGCTCCCCCGGCTTCCTCGCGCCCGAGCAGGTGCGCGGCGCCGCCGTCACCCCGGCCACGGACGTGTTCTCCCTCGGCGCCACCCTCGCCTACGCGGCGATGGGCGACTCCCCCTTCGGGCACGGGAGTTCGGAGGTCATGCTGTACCGGGTCGTGCACGAGGAACCCCACCTCGCCGGTGTCCCGGACGCGCTGGCCCCGCTGGTGCGGGCCTGCCTGGCCAAGGACCCCGAGGAGCGGCCCAGCACGCTCCAGCTGTCGATGCGGCTCAAGGAGATCGCCGCCCGCGAGGCGCAGGGGCTGGGCGACGGCCGCCCGCCGGCGCAGCGGGCCCGCGTCGAGCGGCAGGCCGGCCGGGAGCCGGAGCGGGTGCCGGGGTACGCGGGGCAGGACACCGAGCGGCGCACCGGGGGCCGTACCGGCGAGCGTCCGGCAGAGCGGCCCGCCGGCGCGACCCCCGCGCCCCGGGCCCAGGGGCCGCACAGCGGGGCGCGCCAGCGTCCGGCGGGCTCCCGCGGCCCCGGGTCGACGGCGGGGCGCTCGGGGGGGCGTACGGGGCCGCGCACCGGGCCGCGGACGGGCCCGCGTACCACCGGCACCGGGCGGCGTCCTTCGCGGCCGGACCCGAAGCTGCTGCGGCAGCGGCTGATCGTGTTCGTGGTGGTGACCCTGCTGGTGGCGCTGGGGATCGCGCTCGCGCAGAAGCTGTGAGCCCTAGGCGGGCCGCGCGGGCCCGCCGCCGCTGCCCGCCACCGCGTAGAAGGCCACCGCCGCGGCCGCGCCCACGTTGAGCGAGTCCACTCCGTGCGCCATGGGGATCCGCACCCACTCGTCGGCGGCGACCAGCGCCTGGGTCGACAGGCCGTCGCCCTCGGCGCCCAGCATCAGCGCCACCCGTTCCAGGGTGTGCGGGGCCGCGACGTCGATCGGCGACGCCTTCTCGTGCGGGGTGAGGGCCAGCAGCTTGAAGCCCGCCTCGCGGACGGCGTCCAGGCTCTTGGGCCAGGCTTCCAGGCGGGCGTAGGGGACGGAGAACACCGCGCCCATCGACACCTTCACCGAGCGGCGGTAGAGCGGGTCCGCGCAGTCCGGGGACAGCAGCACGGCGTCCATCCCCAGGGCGGCGGCGCTGCGGAAGATGGCCCCGATGTTGGTGTGGTCGTTCACCGCCTCCATCACGGCCACCCGGCGGGCCGAGGACAGCAGCTCCTGGGCCGTGGGCAGCGGCTTGCGCTGCATCGAGGCCAGGGCGCCGCGGTGCACGTGGTAGCCGGTGACGCGCTCGGCGAGGTCCGGGCTGACGGCGTACACCGGGGCGGGGATCTCGTCGATGACGTCGCGCATGACGTCCACCCACTTGGCGGAGAGCAGCATCGAGCGCATCTCGTAGCCGGCGTCCTTGGCCCGCCGGATGACCTTCTCGCCCTCGGCGATGAACAGTCCCTCGGCGGGCTCGCGGCGCCGGCGCAGCTCCACGTCGGTCAGGCCCGTGTAGTCGCGCAGGCGCGGGTCGTCGGGGTCTTCGATGGTGATGAGATCAGCCACAGGGTGATACTGCCTTGTCCTGGGTGTGGTGCCAACGGCCTGTCAGGCGCTGGGGGGCTCGTGGTGGGGAAGCGCGCCCGGGTGGTTCACGCTCACCACCTCGCCGATGACGATGACCGCCGGCGGGCGGACCTCCTCGGCGCGGACTCTCTCGCCGACGGTGGCCAAGGTGGCGTCCACCCGGCGCTGGGCGGCGGTGGTGCCCTCCTGGACGACGGCGACCGGGGTGTCGGCGGAGCGGCCGTGCTGGACGAGCGCCTCGGCGATCAGACCGATCTTGTCGACGCCCATCAGGACGACGAGGGTGCCGGTGAGCTTGGCCAGCGCCGCCCAGTCCACGAGGGAGCGCGGGTCGTCGGGACCTACGTGGCCGCTGACCACGGTGAACTCGTGCGCCACACCGCGGTGGGTGACGGGGATCCCGGCCGCACTGGGGACCGAGATGGAGCTGGAGATGCCGGGCACGACCGTGCAGGGGATCCCGTGCTCGGCGAGGGCCTGGAGCTCCTCCATACCGCGGCCGAAGACGTACGGGTCGCCGCCCTTGAGCCGAACGACGGCCTTGCCGGCCTTGGCGTGCTCGATGAGGGCGTTGTTGATGGCCTCCTGGGCCATGAAGCGGCCGTACGGGATCTTCGCGGCGTCGATGACCTCGACGTGCGGGGGGAGCTCGTCGAGGAGGTCGCGGGGGCCGAGCCGGTCGGCGATGACCACGTCCGCCTCGGCGAGGAGGCGCCGGCCGCGCACGGTGATCAGGTCCGGGTCGCCCGGGCCGCCGCCGACGAGGGCGACGCCGGGGGTGTGCGGGCGGGCGGCGGTGAGGGAGCCGTCGCGCAGGCCCTCCACGACGGCGTCGCGGACGGCGGCGGAGCGGCGCGGGTCGTTCCCGCTGAGCACGGCCACGGTGACGCCCTCGACCCGGCCGGTCGCCGGGGTCCAGGCGGTCGCCGCCTCGGCGTCATCGGCCCGTACGCACCAGACCCGCCTCGCCTCGGCCTCGGCGGAGGCGCGGTCGTTGGCCTCGCGGTCCCGGGTGGCGATCAGGGCGTACCAGGCACCGTCGAGGTCACCGTCCTGGTAGCGGCGGCGCTCCCAGCGGATCTCCCCCGTCTCGGCCATCGCGTCCACGGAGGGGGTCGCGGACGGGGAGACCAGCAGGACGTCGGCCCCGGCGGCGATGAGCGAGGGCAGCCGCCGCTGCGCGACCTGCCCGCCGCCGATGACGACGACGCGGCGCCCTGCCAGGCGGAGTCCTACGGGGTAGGCGGGGTGTGCCGGGTTTCCCATGGCGGTTGCGGCTCCTGATGCGGCGGGTGTGTTCGGCGGGCCGCTGCTGCGCTGGAGCGGCTGACGGACCGTACGGATGCCCGTCCGGCACCACGATACGACCCATCGCCGCTGGTGGTACCTGCGGGGGCGGCGTCGGGGGCGGCCGGGGTCCCGGCGGGGCGGTGTCCGAGATCTGTGGCGCCCACTGGCCCTGGACGCCGCTCCGTTCGGCGTTTCGCGCGGGTATCGGCCGGGGCGGCGGACCGCCCGGGAGGCGGGTGGGCAGCCACCGGCCCGCCCCGGCCCCTCGCGGGGAAGGAAACGGGCCCGCGGCGGCTACTTCTCCGTTACGCCCGCCGAGTCGAACGTGGCGACCTCGTGCATCGCGCGGGCCGCGCTCTGGACCAGGGGGAGGGCCAGGAGGGCGCCCGTGCCTTCGCCGAGGCGGAGGTCCAGGTCGACCAGAGGGCGCAGGCCCAGCTTGTTGAGGGCGGCCACGTGGCCCGGTTCCGCGCTGCGGTGGCCCGCGATGCAGGCCGACAGGGCCTCGGGGGCGATGGCGCGGGCCACCAGGGCGGCCGCGCCCGCGCTCACGCCGTCCAGGATGACCGGCGTGCGCAGCGACGCGCCGCCGAGGATCAGGCCGACGATCGCCGCGTGCTCCAGGCCGCCGATGGCGGCCAGGACGCCGACCGGGTCGTTCGGGTCGGGCTGGTGGAGCTCCAGGGCGCGGCGGACGACGTCGACCTTCCGGGCGTGCGTCTCGTCGTTGATGCCCGTGCCGCGACCGGTGACCTCGACCGGGTCGACGCCCGTGAAGACCGAGATCAGGGCGGCGGAGACGGTGGTGTTCGCGATGCCCATCTCGCCCGTCAGGAGCGCCTTGTTGCCCGCCGCGACGAGGTCGCGCGCGGTCTCGATGCCGACCTCGATGGCCGCCACCGCGTCCTCGCGGGACATGGCGGCCCCCACCGAGAGGTCGTCCGTGCCCGGACGCACCTTGCGCGGCAGCAGGCCGGGCGTGGCGGGCAGGTCGCCCTTCACGCCGACGTCGACGACGCACACCTCGGCGCCGACCTGGTTGGCGAAGGCGTTGCAGACGGCCCCGCCGCCCAGGAAGTTGGCCACCATCTGCGTGGTGACCTCCTGGGGCCAGGGGGTGACGCCCTGGGCGTGGACGCCGTGGTCGCCGGCGAAGATGGCGACGGCGGCCGGCTCCGGGATCGGCGGCGGGCAGACCCGCGACAGGCCCGCCAGCTGCGCGGAGATGATCTCCAGCATGCCGAGCGCGCCCGCCGGCTTCGTCATGCGCTTCTGCCGCTCCCACGCCTCGCCGAGCGCCTTCGCGTCGAGCGGGCGGATGCTGGCGACGGTGTCGGAGAGCAGGTCGTGCGGGTCCTCGCCGGGCAGCGCGCGGCGCCCGTACGTCTCCTCGTGCACGACCCAGGCCAGCGGACGGCGCTGCGCCCAGCCCGCCTGCATCAGCTCCGGCTCCTCGGGGAACTCGTCCACGTAGCCGACGCACAGGTAGGCGACGACCTCCAGGTGCTCGGGCAGGCCCAGGGCGCGGACCATCTCGCGCTCGTCGAAGAAGCTGACCCAGCCCACGCCGAGGCCCTCGGCGCGCGCGGCGAGCCAGAGGTTCTCGACGGCGAGGGCGGAGGAGTACGGGGCCATCTGCGGCTGGGTGTGCCGGCCGAGGGTGTGGCGGCCGCCGCGGGTGGGGTCGGCGGTGACGACGATGTTCACCGGGGTGTCGAGGATGGCCTCGATCTTCAGTTCCTTGAACTGCTTGGCCCGGCCCTTGGGCAGCGACTTGGCGTACGCCTCGCGCTGGCGCTGGGCGAGCTCGTGCATCGTGCGGCGGGTCTCCGCCGACCGGATGACGACGAAGTCCCACGGCTGGGAGTGGCCGACGCTCGGGGCGTGGTGGGCGGCCTCCAGGACGCGCAGCAGCACCTCGTGCGGGATCGGGTCGGTGCGGAAGCCGTTGCGGATGTCGCGGCGCTCGCGCATGACGCGGAGCACGGCCTCACGCTCGGCGTCGGCGTAGCCGGGGGCCGGCTCTCCCGGGGAGGGCTGGGGCTCGGCGGGGGCTTCGCCGTCGCCCGCCGGGGCGGGCTCGGCGGCGGGCGCGGCCTGCTCGGCGGGGGACTCGACTGCCTCGGCCGCCGTTTCCTCGGGGGCCGCCTGGGCCTCCGGCTGACCCGGGGTCCCGGGGGTGGCGGGCTCGGCGGGAGCCTCCGCGACGGCGGCGTCGGCCACCGGCGCGGGTGCGCCCTCGGCGGCGGCGACGGCCTCGGCGGCCTCGTCGGCCTCAGGGGCCGCGACCGCTTCCGGCGCAGCGGCGGCCTCGCCCGTGGCCTGGCCCTCGGCCACCGGCTGCGCGTCGGGGACCTGACCGTCAGCTGCGGCCTGGCCCTCTACGGCGGGCTGATCGGCCTGAGGCTGGGCGTCGGACGCCGCCTGCTCGGCGGTGGTCCGGCCCTCGGCCGCGGTCTGGCTGTCCGTCACCGACGGGGCGGCTGCGGCCGGCTGAGCACCGGCACCGTCCTGGGCCTCGGCCACCGGCTGGCCAGGCACGGGCTGGCCCTCGGTCCCGGCCTGGGTGTCCACCGCCGGCTGGCCCTCAGCCGCGGCCTGGCCCTCAGCCGCCACCGGCTCAGGCACCGCCGGGCTCTCCGCGACCGGCTGCCCGGGCGTCGCCTGCGGTTCCGTGCCGGGCAGTGCCTCCGGCGCCGGCTGGCCGGGGCCGGTCGGGGACTCCGCCGTCGGCCGGCCCTCCGGGCCCGGGGTTCCGGTCGTGACGGGGGCCGCCTGCTCGGGGCCCTGCTCCGGCGTCCACGGGGCTCCGGCCTGCGGCGGGATCCCGCCCAGCTGCGGGGCGGCCGGGGCGTCCAGGTACTCGGGGGCGTTCGGGGCGGGCCGGCCCGGGGCCGGCTCGGGTTCGCCCGGCGTCACGGTCTGGGCGGCGGCCGACGGCTCCTGCGCACCCGGGGTCTCGGCGCCGGGCTCCGCGGGGGCTGCGACGGCCACGGCCGCCTGGGCGGGCGGCGCCACGGCGACGGCGGGCGCGACCGGCGACGGGGGCGCGGCGGGCCCCCGGTCCGCGAGGGAACGTACGACTCCCCCGGTGGCGTCGGGCATGGGCGGGCCCATGTGCAGGGGCCGGCGGGACGGGGTCACGGGCACGGCGTGCGGCGTCTGACCGGCGGCGGCGTGGCCCCCGGGCTGGGCCACGAGGCCACCGAGGTCGAGGGAGCCGGAGTCACGGCCGCCGGCCTCGTGCGCGCCCGCGCTGTACGCACCGGGGTCGGCGCCGCCCTCGGCACCACCGTCGGCGAAGGCCGCGCCCGTGACGGCCGCGTCCGCGAAGGCGGCGTCCGGGAACGCGCCGTCCGAGGCCGAGGCGTCCACGGAGGCGGCGTCGGGGAAGCCGGGCTGCGCGCCGAGCGGCTCAGGCTGCCCGGGCTGCGGCTGCGCGTGCTGCGGCTGCCCGGCGAGGGACCCGTCCGGTCCCGCCTGCCCGGGCAGGGCCTGGCCGGCGAGCAGCCCTTCCTGCACCGGCTGCCCGTGCTGCGCCTGGCCAGGCATGGGCTGGCCCCCGAGGGTCCCGTCCGGTCCCGGCTGGCCCCCGGGGGAACCCTCCTGGCCCGGCTGCCCGGGAGCCGCCTGCCCGCCGAGGGAGCCGTCCTGGCCCGGCATCGCGTACCCGCCCTCCGGGAAGCCGGCGTGCCCCTGCTCGGGGTAACCGGCCGCCTGGGCCTGCGGGTACTCCGCGTAGCCCCCCTCAGCGGGGTATTCGGCCGGGTATTCGCCCGGGAAGGAGGGGACGGGCGGGACCACCTGGGGGTCGCTCCAGGCGCCGCCCTGGCCGTGGCCGCTCGGCATCAGCAGGAGTTCCTCGTCCTCGGCCGGGTCGTCGACGAGGTCCTGGAAGGCGTAGCCGGCCGGGGGCATCGGCGGAAGAGGGGGCATCGGCGGGACCGGAGCGGGACCGCCCTGCTGATCCACCATGCCCGCGTTGTCCGGGTGACCCTCGCCCGGGACCTGGCCGGTGTCAGTCATGCTTACCCCTCGCCCATCGGTGTTGCCTCTACGCCTCTTCGTTCGCCCGGCGCCCTGGTGGCCCGACGAGCGGGGTCGCCGCGCGGCGCGACGGCTCTCCCGCGCCCGCACGACAACTCCTGAGCATTGTCGCGCTCGTCGGCCATCGTGTCGGCCGGAAACCGGCACGGTCCGCTGTGGACTGCGCCACGTCGTGCCCTGACGGGCGGTACGACGATCGGCCAGCCTACCCCGGGCTCCCTCTCAGCGGTTCACGGGGCGTTCGGCTGCCAGCAGGAACACCACGGAACGCTCCTGTTCGCTCCAGGTCCTGGTGTCGAGGCCGACGGACTGGAGGAGGGCGCATTCGACGGCGTACCCGTGTTCGGTGAGGGTGCGTCCGATCGCCTCGGCCTCGTCGCGCGTGGAGGCGTGGCTGACGATCCGTTCGGGGCGGCGGTCGGCCACGGCGGCGACGACCTCGGCGCCGCCGCCCCCGACCCGTACGACGTCGGGTTCGGGAAGGTTCTCCAGGACGTGCGGGGCGCGGCCCGCGACCACCTGGATCTGCACACCGCGCGTGCGGGCGGCGGCCGTTACGCGTTCGCAGGCGCGCGGGTCGGCGTCGACGGCGATGACGGCCGCGCCGAAGGCGGCGGCGTCGACGGCGAGGGCGCCGTGGCCGGCGCCGATGTCCCAGACGAGGTCTCCGGGGCGGGGTCCGAGGCGGGCGAGCTGGGCGGCGCGCAGTTGCGCCGACTCCCCTTCCCCGGCGCCCGGGTCGGTGAGGGAACGGGCCCAGCCGCGGCCGGCGGCGGGGGTCTGGGCGGGGTTCTGGCCGAGGAGCCAGGGGGCGTCGGCGGCGGCGTGCCCGGCGCCGCCGATGACGATGACGACGTTGGGGTCGCGCCAGGTGTGGTCGGCGGCGGCGTCGGAGGTGAGGACGGTGACGCGTTCGCGGTCGGTGCCGAGTTCCTCGCAGATGACGAAGGTCCGGTGGACTCCGTCGAGCAGCAGGGCGAGTTCGGCGGGGCCGGCGCCGGGCGAGGTGAGGACGGCGACCTTGCCGCGGGCCCGGCAGACGTTGACGGCACGGCGCAGGGTGCGGGGGTGGGCGACGACGACCTGGGCGTCGTCCCACGGCATTCCGGCGCGGGCGAAGGCGGCGGCGACGGAGGAGACGGCGGGGACGACCTCGACTTCCAGGCCGTGTTCGGGCGAGCGGAGGGTACGGACGACGCCGAAGAAGCCGGGGTCGCCGTCGGCGAGGACGACGGCGGTGCCGCGGTGACCGGCGATGCGGCGGGCGGCGAGGCCGAGGCTGCCGAGGCGGATGCGTTCGGCGCCGGGCGGGACTTCGGGGAGCGCGAGGTGGTGGGCGGCGCCGGCCACGAGGGTGGCCGCGGAGAGCGCGGACCGGGCAGCCGCGGTCAGGGGGGAGCCGTCCCAGCCGATCACCGTGACCCGGTCGGCCATCGTCGTCAGTCTCCTGGGGTGGGGGCAGGCGAAGTTTCGTCGGGGTCGCGCACTGCGAGACTACCTGGTCACGGGTCGGTTCCGGTCCGCGGTGGCGGCGTGCGCCGGGTGAGCGGTGTGGCCGCGGCGGACCTCGCGGCCCTCGCGGGCCTCACGGCTGTCGGAGGTGTCGTACGCACCGTAGGCGTCGTACGCGCCGTCGAAGGAATCGGCGTCGTCCTCGTCGAGGTCCTCGGGGAGCAGGCTCCAGACGATGAGGTCGGTGCGGGTGTCGGCCCAGCTGCCGTCGGCGGACTGGGTACGGACGGTCCAGGCGTTGCGCAGGACGCCCTCACTGATGCAGCCGATCTTCTGGGCGACCTGCTGGGCGGCGGTGTTGTCGGCGGCGGTGCGCAGTTCGAGTCTCTCGAACTGCTGCTCGCGGAAGAGCCAGCGGGCGACGGCGAGGACGGATTCGCTGGCGTAGCCCTCGCCCCGGGCCCAGGGGGCGGTGACGTAGCGGATCCCGGTGGTCCGGGTGCGCCAGTCGGTGTCGCGGAGGTGGACGGTGCCGACGAGGCGGTGGGTGAGGAACTCGGCGACGGCGAAGACGATGCCGCGGCCGGAGGTGCGTTCCTCGTGGGAGAGGGTGGTGGCCCAGGCGTGGGCGTCGGTGTGGGTATAGGGGTGCGGTGCCGGGGTCCAGGCGGTGATCTGCTCGTCGTTCATCATCTCGGCGAGCGCGGTGACGTCCTCCTCCTCGAAGGGGCGCAGCACCAGCCGGTCCGTGCTGATGGTGACGTCCGGGAAGGTGGTAGTCATGCGCAGCTCCATGCCTGAGACGGACCGTTTTGGCGGGTCGTAGGCCACAGCATGCAGCATCGGCAGGGGGATGTGCAGGGCCGGGCTGCCCGGGAGCGGGCACGGTGCGGGCGGCGTGCGGGCAGCCCGCGGCCCCGCGCGCCCGGGAGGGTGCGCGGGGCCGGGGACCTGGCGCCGGCCAGGGGGTCCGTCAGGCGGCTGGCGGTCCGCCAGACCGCGGGGCGGTCCGCTCAGGCGGCCGGGGTGCCGAAGGCAGGGATGACCGAGCCCTGGTACTTGTCCTCGATGAACTTCTTGACCTCGTCGGAGTTCAGGAGCTTGGCGAGCTTCTGGATGCGCGGGTCGTTCTGCTTGCCGTCCTTGACCGCCAGGAAGTTGGCGTACGGGTTGCCCTCGGCCTTCTCCAGGATCAGGGCGTCCTTGGCGGGCGAGAGCTTGGACTCCAGCGCGTAGTTGCCGTTGATGACGGCGGCGTCGACGTCGTTCAGGGCGCGCGGGACCGTGGCGGCCTCCAGCTCCTTGAACTCCAGGCCCTTCTTGTCGGTGATGTCGGAGAGCTTGGCGTTGGTTCCGACGCCGTCCTTGAGGGTGATCAGCTTGTTCGCGGCGAGCAGCTGGAGCGCGCGGCCCTCGTTGGTGGTGTCGTTCGGGACGGCGATGGTCTGGCCGGCCTTGATGTCGGTGAGGGCCTTGACCTTCTTGGAGTAGAGGCCGAGGGGCTCCAGGTGCACGTTAACGACGGGCACGATGTGGGTGCCGTTCTTCTTGTTGAAGTCGTCGAGGTACGGCTTGTGCTGGAAGTAGTTGCCGTCGACCTGGCCCTGCTCGGTGGCGGTGTTGGGCAGGACGTAGTCCGTGAACTCCTTCACCTCCAGCTTGAGGCCCTCCTTGGCCGCGAGCTTGTCCTTGACGAAGTTCAGGATGTCGGCGTGCGGGCTCGGGGAGGCCGCGATGACGAGCGGCTTGCTCTCGTCGGCCGCGCCGCCGTCGGTCTTGGCGGAGGAGGGGTCCGAGGAGCTGCCGCAGGCGGTGAGGCCAAGGGCGAGCGCGGCGGAGGCGGCGGCGAAGGCGGTGAGCTTGAGGTTCTTACGCACGAAGAGTGCCTTTCTTGCGGTACGGGTCCGGATGGTGGGGACCCGCTGGTGGTGGCCCAGGCACGACAAGTGCGGGCTTTCTCGGGTGGGGAAACTGAGGGGGTGGCCCGGGGCGGGCTCAGGCTGTCCGGCCGCGGCGGGCGAGGACGCGCACCACGCCGTCGCCGATCAGCTGGATCACCGTGACGAGGGCGATCAGGACCACGACGGTGGCGACCATGAAGCCGGTCTCGAAGCGCTGGAAGCCGTAGGTGATGGCCTTGGAGCCGAGCCCTTCGCCGCCGACGGCGCCGGCCATGGCGGAGTAGCCGACCAGGGTGATGACGGTGGTGGTGACGGCGGCGACCAGGGAGGGCAGGGCCTGCGGGAGGAGGACCTTGCCCACGAGGGTGGGGATGCCGCCGCCCATGGACTCGACGGCTTCGATCAGGCCGTGGTCGACCTCGCGGACGGCCGTCTCGACCAGCCGCGCGAAGAAGGGGACGGCGCCGATGGCGAGCGGGACGATCATGGCGGTGGGGCCGATGAAGGTGCCGACCACGGCGGTGGTGACCGGGATCAGGGCGATCAGCAGGATGATGAACGGCAGCGAGCGGCCTACGTTCACGATCACGCCGAGGGCCTTGTTGAGCGGCTGGTTCTGCAGGAGGCCGCCCTTGTCGGTGAGGACGAGGAGGATGCCGATGGGCAGTCCGCCGAGGACGGTCACCAGGGTGGACCACAGGACCATGTAGAGGGTGTCGTACGTGCCCTGGGTGAGCAGGGGCTGCATCTCGGACCAGGTCACTTGGCACCGTCCTTGACCAGTGCGGCCAGTTCGTCGTCGATCTCGTCGGTCGTGTCGGTCGTCTCGGTCGAGTGGGTCGCGCCGGTCGTGTCCGGCACGTCGTCCACCACGTCGACCTGGAGGCCCTGTTCGCGCAGGAAGCCGACGGGCACGACGTTGTCCTCGTAGCGGCCGGGCAGTTCGATGCGCATCCGGCCGATCTGGCGGCCTGCGACGGTGTCCATCGCGGCGCCGAGGATCGAGATGTCGATGTTGTACGTGCGGGCCAGCTGGGAGATGACCGGCTGGGTGGCGGCCTCTCCGTGGAAGGTGACGTCCACGACCGTGTGCTCCGGGCCGGTGGCGGAGCCGCTGACCGGGAAGAGTTCGGCGGCGAGCTCGGAGCCGGGGGTGGCCAGCAGCTCGGCGACGGTGCCGGACTCCACGACGCGGCCCTTCTTCATCAGCGCGGCGGAGTCGCAGATGCTCTTGACGACGTCCATCTCGTGCGTGATGAGCAGGACGGTCAGGCCCAGCTGGCGGTTGAGGTCGCGCAGGAGCTGGAGGATGGAGCGGGTGGTCTCGGGGTCGAGGGCGCTGGTGGCCTCGTCGGAGAGGAGCACCTTGGGGTCGCCGGCGAGGGCGCGGGCGATGCCGACGCGCTGCTTCTGGCCGCCGGAGAGCTGGGTCGGGTACGCCTTGGCCTTGTCGGCGAGGCCGACGAGGTCGAGGAGTTCCAGGGCCTTGCGGGAGCGTTCGCGGCGGTCGACGCCGAGGATCTCCAGCGGGAGCTCGATGTTGGCCTGGACGGTCCGGGAGGACAGCAGGTTGAAGTGCTGGAAGACCATGCCGATCCGGCTGCGGGCCTCGCGGAGCTCCTTGCCGGCGCGGCGGCCGCGCCCGGCGAGGGCGGTGAGCTCGACGCCGTCGACCGTGACGGTGCCGGTGGTGGGGCGCTCCAGCAGGTTCACGCAGCGGATGAGGGAGGACTTCCCCGCCCCGCTCTGGCCGATGACTCCGTAGACCTCGCCCTCGCGGACGTGGAGGTCGACGCCGTCCAGGGCGGTGACCTCGCGGCCACGGGACTGGTAGACCTTCGTGAGGCCCGATGTGGTGATCACAGGAATTCCGTCGCTGTCGAGTGCACGGCGTGCGGACCGTGCACGGGGCAAACATCTGGGGACGCGATACGGGTCGAACCGTCACAAAGGAGGGGTGTCGACACGTGCGCGGGGCTGGAGCGGTCCGGACCGGAGGTCAGCGGTGACCTGGACGGCGGAGCGGCTCGCCTCGTCTCGCTTCGGGGCGCGAGACCGCGGGGGAAGGGGCCCTCAGAAGGCGCACATTCGACACATACAACGAGCACCGGGCGTCATCGTCGCCTCGGTCGCAAGGGTGCGGCTGCTCGTCGTGGTCATGGGCCCCAGTAAAGCAGACGTGCCGGCTGAACGATCCCCGCTGTCCGCATAGCGGACGGATTCGGGCCGGATGACGGACACGACGGGTCCGCAGCGGCCTACCGTCCCGGGCGCTACGGGAGCCCTTCCGGCCAGTCCTCCCACGGCCGGGCGGGATCCGCGCCAGGGTCCGCCGGGGGACGGGGCAGGGGGGCGCGCTGTGGCCAAGGCCACGGTCGGCGGGCGCCCCCGGCACAGCGGGTCCCGGGGGCCGTAATACCCTCGCAGCATGCTCGACGCCCTGACGGCCGCCCTCGGTGTGGCCGCCCTCGCCCTCGCCGCCTGGTGCGGCCACGCCGTATGGCGGGACCAGCCGACCAAGGACTGGCACTTCATCGGGATGGCCGTGGTGACCCTGCTGGCGCTGGCCCAGCTGGTGGTCGGCCTGGTCCAGCTGGGCCGGGGTGAGAAGCCCGCACAGGGCGCGGTGCTCTTCGTGGCCTACCTCGTGGGCGCCTTCGCGGCGGTCCCGGCGGCCGGGCTGCTCTCGCTGACCGAGCGCACCAAGTGGGGTTCGGTGACGGTGGCCGCGGGCGCGGTCGTCCTCGCCGTGCTCGAAGTGCGCCTCTACGACATCTGGGGATCCGCCGGTGCCTGACACGACGACCGCCACACCGGAATCCCGCAAGCGGCTGGTCTCCGGGCCCGGGCTGCTGCTGGTGTGGCTCTACGGGGTCATGGTGGTCGGCGCGGTCTCCCGTTCGGCCTACCAGATCTCCACCGACTTCGACCGGGCACCGCTGGCCTACTCCCTGTCGGCGACGGCCGCCCTGGTCTACGCCTTCATCACGTACTCGCTCGTGCGCGGCGGCGACCGGGCCCGGCGCGCGGCACTGGTGTGCTGCGCGGCCGAGCTCGCGGGCGTCCTGGCCGTCGGCGCCTGGACGCTGATCCGGCCCGAGGCGTTCCCCGACAGCACCGTGTGGTCGGACTTCGGGATGGGCTACCTGTTCATCCCGGTGGTGCTGCCGGTCACCGGGATGCTCTGGCTGCGCGCCAAGCGGTAGGCGCTAGGCGTCAGGCGTCAGGCGCTGACGGTGTAGGCGGCGGGGACCTGGGCGTCCTTCTCCAGGATCACCAGGTGCACGCCGTCGGAGGCGGTGCGGTTGCCGACCTGCGCGTAGCCGGCCTTGCGGTACAGGCGCAGGTTCGACTCGCTCTTGTGGCCGGTGTGCAGGCGGAAGCGGGTGGTGCCGCCGTGGCCGGCGAGGGCTTCCTCGACCGCGCGCAGCAGCCGGGCGCCGAGGCCGTGGCCCTGGAGGCGGGGGTGGACGCACAGCTTGGCGATGCTGGCCGTGCCGTCCTCGCCGACGCTGCCGCGCACCGCGCCCACGACCTCGTCGCCGAGCCGGGCCACCAGGACGGTGTCCGCGGCCATCTCCTCCTTGAGGGAGTCCAGGGACTGGGTGAGCGGCTGGATGAGGTAGTTGCCGTACAGCTCGGCCTCCCGCTGGAACGCCAGGTACTGCAGCTTGAAGATCTGCTCGGCGTCTTCGGCGGCCGCCGCCGAAATGGTCACGCTCATGCCCATGTGCGCATGCCTCCCGCTCACCGGTAGCTCGATGGTCTACCGCTCCTTTCCCCATGGGTCAGGAGCCGCAACCTCTCCAGCGAGCATTCTGCGCAGACATCCCAGGCAACGGGAACGTACTGGCCCCAAACTTCCTTGTGAGATACCCAACTCTCCTGCGATTTCACGGTAGGTGAGGTCTCGGGGCGACAAAAGTGCGGTTATCAGCTCGGGACACCGTCCCGGCAACCGGGCGACCGCCGATCGGAGGGCGCGGTTCGTCTCCCCGTGCAGCAGGGCCCCCTCGGGCTCGTCGCCGGTGTGCGCGCGGGTGGCCCCGTACGGGATCTCGCGCCGCGCCCGCCTCCGGGCGAGCCGGGTCTCGGCGCGTACGGCCCGCCTCAGCCAGCGGGCCCGGGCGGTCGGACCGGGGCCGGGCGGCCCCTGCTCCAGCAGCCTTACCCAGACGGCCTGTTCCAGGTCGGCGGCGTCCAGCCCGGCGGCGGGCGCCTCCGCGGCCGCCTCGGCGGAGAGCAGGGGCCGCAGCTCCTCGATCAGTTCCGGTTCGCGTCGCAGGTCCATGCCGGGCGGGACGCGGGGGCCGGGCCGGGCGGTTTCCCCGCCGGGCCCGGCCCACCCGTACGGGGTGCCTGGTCTAGCGGTTGACGCCCCGTCCGGGACGGAACGCCTCGGCGGCGAGGAGTCCGGTGTCGGGGTTGTCGGTGAAGATGGCGTCGATACCGAGCTCGAAGTAGCGCTTGAAGGCGCCGAAGGCGTCCCCGTAGGCGTTCGGGTCGGTGCCCTTGCGGTATTCGGCGGGCAGGAAGGTGTTCTCGTTGCGGGCCGTGTAGGGGTGCAGGACCAGGCCGCGGGCGTGGGCGTCGCGCACCAGGGTGGTGGGCGTGCCGAGTTTGCCGTCGGCGGTGCGCGGGACGATGAGGTCGAGGGTGGGTCCGATGCCCTGGGCGAATCCGGCGATCCACTTCAGGCCCTCGGGCGTGACCAGGTCGGCGACGGTACGGGGGTCCTTGGCCACCTCGAAGTCCCAGGGGCGGGTGTTCGCGGCGGAGAGCAGCACCACGCGCGGGGCGGACACCAGGCGGGAGAGGCGCTGGATGCTGGAGGGCTCGAAGGACTGGAGGAAGACGGCGGCGTTGCGCCCGTCGCGGCCGTAGCGGCGCAGGAGGGCGGCGAGGGGCTCCTCCAGGCCGAGGCCGAGGCCGCGGAAGTAGGTGGGGTGCTTGGTCTCGACGTGCAGCCAGACCTGCTTGCCGCGCCGCTTGCCCTCGCGGTCGGCCCAGCGCAGCACCTCTTCGAAGGTGGGGACCGGCCAGCGGCCGTCGTAGAGGGTGTTGCGCTGGCGGATGGCCGGAATGCGTTCCTTGGCGCGCAGGGTGCGCAGCTCGGCGAGGGTGAAGTCCTCGGTGAACCAGCCGGTGACGGAGACCCCGTCGACGGTCTTGGTGGTGCGCCGGCCGGCGAACTCGGGGTGGTCGGCGACGTCGGTGGTGCCGCCGATCTCGTTCTCGTGGCGGCACACCAGGTGGCCGTCCCTGGTGGGGACGAGGTCCTGTTCGACGACGTCGGCGCCGAGGTCGAGGGCGAGCTGGTAGGAGCCGAGGGTGTGCTCGGGCCGGTAGCCGCTGGAGCCGCGGTGGCCGATGACCAGGGGGACGGGGAGGTCGCGGTACCCGCCGCCGTGTCCGGCCGCGGCGGCGGAGGCCGGGCCGGCCGAGAGGCCGACGCCGGTCCCGGCCGCGAGGACCGCGGCTCCCAGGACGGTGCGCCGGGCTGTCCCACCTTGCGTCATAAGTGCCACTCCTTGTTCGGATTCGGTTGGAAAGTGCTCGGCTTCTTTGGGAAAGCGGCGAGCCGATGGTAGGCAAGGGGGGTGGCTGAGGAGTGGGGTCACGCGGAACATGGCGGAAACACACGTCAACATTGCGTATCCACCTCGTGAACCCGATGTGCGATCAGGGGTGACCCGCGAGTATCGTCCTCACCTGCACTGCCGCCGTGTGGTGCGAAAACCGCTTTTCGATGCCGGAGGGCTCACGTTGTTCCGTACCGCGCTCATCAAAGCCACTGTCGGATCGGCCATGCGCCTGATGTTCCGCACCAGGGTGGAGGGGCTGGAGAACATCCCGGGCAGCGGCCCGGTCATCCTGGCGGGCAATCACCTGACCTTCATCGACTCGATGATCCTGCCGCTGGTGTGCGACCGCACGGTCCACTTCATCGGCAAGGACGAGTACGTCACGGGCAAGGGCTTCAAGGGCCGGCTGATGGCGTGGTTCTTCACCGGCGCCGGCATGATCCCGGTCGACCGCGACGGCGCGAACGGCGGGGTCGCCGCCCTGATGACGGGCCGCCGGATCCTGGAGGAGGGCAAGATCTTCGGGATCTACCCCGAGGGCACCCGCTCCCCCGACGGCCGGCTCTACCGCGGCCGCACCGGCATCGCCCGCCTCACCCTGATGACGGGCGCCCCCGTGGTCCCGTTCGCCATGATCGGCACGGACAAGCTCCAGCCGGGCGGCAAGGGCATGCCCCGCCCGGGCCGGGTCACCATCCGCTTCGGCGAGCCGATGGAGTTCTCCCGCTACGAGGGCATGGACCGCGACCGGTACGTGCTGCGCGCCGTCACCGACTCCGTGATGGCCGAGGTCATGCGCCTCTCGGGCCAGGAGTACGTGGACATGTACGCGACCAAGGCGAAGGCCGCCTGAGCCGGGTCCCGGACTACTGCCGCTGGAGTGACCGGCTGACGCCCGCCGCCGTCGTGGTGGCGAGGATCCAGCCGGTCACGACCAGCAGGTACGACAGCCACTGGTACCAGCCGCCCGGCGCGAACGCCTCCTCCTGGCCGAAGCCGATGATCGGCAGCACCAGGTCGATCGTGTAGAAGAGCGGGTTGAAGTCGGGGGCCTCCCCCGGCTTCAGCGGCCTGGGGTGGTGCAGCCCGTACGCGATCCAGCCGGTGAGCACCAGCAGCAGGAGCCAGCCCGCCGCGCGCAGCGGCCGGAACCCGTAGCCGACGGTGACGTCCTGGAGGAGCCCCCACAGGCGGGCGTGCCGGGGCCGGGTGCGGCGGTGGCGGCGCAGCTTGGCGAGCTGGACGGTACGGGCCGCGGCCTCGTCCCCGACGGTGCGGTAGGCGGCGGCGAGCTGTTCGTAGCCGTACGGGAGGTAGCCGGTCTCCTCCCGTTCCAGCAGCGGCAGCCGCTGTTCGGCGGGCAGCAGGGGGTGCAGCACCCGGTAGGTGAGCCCCTCGGTGCGGACCACGGGCGGCCAGACGCCGGGTTCGGCGTAGAACATGTCCAGCTGGCTGCGGCGCAGGTTGACGATGCCGTCCACGGGCGGGCACTGGCGCAGCCACAGCTCTCCTATGGCGCAGCTGCTGGCGCGCAGGGCCACCCCGTCGGGGTTGGCCAGCCGGGCGCGGACCAGCATGAGCTGGCCGGGGATCCGGGCGCCGGTGAGGTTGACCATCCCCTCGGCCTCCAGCCGGTCGCAGCGCAGGTCGGTGCCGACGGAGAGGGTTTCCGCGTGCAGGGCGATCCCGCCGGGGTTGATCAGCCTGGCCCGGTCCAGGCTGATCCGGCCGGCGACGGTGGCGCCGTTGATCCGGATCTGGCCGTGGACGGTGAGGTCGTCGGCGATGATGTCGGTGCTTATGTCGGCGTGGTTGAGCTGGAGCGGCGGTTCGTCGGCCTCGTCGGGAAGGCTGCCGGGGCGGATCACCGCCCCCTGGAGGAAGAGCCCGCCGGTGATCCGGGCGCCGGCCAGCCGGACGGGTCCGTTGATGGTGCAGCAGGAGAGCCGCAGGACGACGTCCACGCGGACGGCGGCCGCGGTCAGGCCGGGCAGAGTGGAGTCGCCGAGGACCACGGCGCGCATCTGGGCGCCGTACATCATGGGTTTGCGTTCGAACCAGCAGGAACGCATCCGCAGGGGATGGTCCACGACGGCGTACTTGAGGTCGAGCTTGCCGCTGATCCGGGCGCCGTACAGCTTCAGCCCCGCCACCCGTCCCTCCTCGGTGGGACCGCCGACCAGCAGGGCCCGCAGCACCTCCGCCCGTACGGTGCGCTCGGGGCCCCAGGAGGCACCGTCGGCGGAGGGCTCGTCCGGGCTCTCCCGGAAGTCGACGCCTTCGCCGCGCGGGAAGGCGTCCCATACGCGGCGTTCGGCGGGGGTCAGGTCGGTGATCTCCATCGCGGGGATGGTGTCCCGCGTCCCGACGGACTGTCAACTTCCGTCGGCGGGAGTGGCGTCAGTGCTCGATGCCGTCCTGGAGCTTCTGGCCCCGCAGCAGGAACCAGGCCGCCACGGCGGTGGCCAGCAGGACGGCCGCGCCGACGCCGGAGGCGAGCCGGAGACCGTCCACGAAGGCGTCCTGGGCGGCGCCGACCATGGTGTGGGCGGTCTGGGGGTCCAGGGCCCGGGCGGCTTCGACGGCCCCGCCGAGGGATTCGTGGGCCGCGTCGGCGAGCGGGGCGGGGACCGAGGCGGGGGCGGTGAAGCCCTGGTAGACGCCGGTGACGATGGAGCCGAGCAGGGCGATACCGAGCGCGGCGCCCAGCTCGTAGGCGGTCTCGGAGACGGCCGAGGCGGAGCCGGCCTGCTCCTTGGGCACGCTGGAGAGGATCACGTCGGCGGTGACGGTGAAGGAGAAACCGGCACCGAGGCCGACGACGAGCAGGGCGGCGCCGAGCAGCGGGTAGCCGCTGTCCCGGTGGATCAGGGTCAGGGCGGCCAGGGCCAGGCCGCCGGCGGCCATACCGACGGCGACGATGCCCCGGACCGAGTAGCGGCGGGCGTACCGGCCGGCCACCAGACCGGTGGCGACGGCGCCGACGGCGGCGGGGAGTTCGGCCAGGCCCGCCTCCAGGGGGTCGCGGCCTTGGACCAGCTGGAGGAACTGGGAGAGGAAGAAGACCAGCCCGGAGAGGCCGAAGACGGTCAGCAGGTCGGCGAGGACCGCGCCGGAGAAGCCGCGGTGCTTGAACAGCCGCATGTCGAGCAGGGGTGAGGCCAGGGTGAACTGGCGGCGGACGAAGGCGTACAGGCAGCCGGCGCCGATGACGGCGGCGGCCGCGACACCCCAGGTCGGGCCGTGGGTGGCGAGTTCCTTGACGGCATAGACCACACCGATGACGCCGGTCAGCGACAGGACCACGCTGAACAGGTCCCAGGGTCCGGCGACCGGGTTCCGGGACTCGGGCAGCAGCTTGACGCCGACGACGACCAGGACGGCCATCACGGGCAGGTTGATGAGGAAGACCGAGCCCCACCAGAAGTGCTGGAGCAGGGCCCCGCCGACGACGGGCCCCACGGCCGCGCCCGCGGAGGCGGTGGCGCCCCAGATGCCGATGGCGAGGCTGCGCTCCCGCGGGTCGTGGAAGATGTTGCGGATCAGCGCGAGGGTGGACGGCATCAGGGTGGCGCCCGCGACGCCGAGCAGGGCCCGGGCCACGATCATCATCTCGGGGCTGGTCGCGTAGGCGTTCAGGACGGAGACGGCACCGAAGGCGGTGGCGCCGAGCAGCAGGAGCTTCTTGCGGCCGATGCGGTCGCCGAGGGAGCCCATGGAGACGAGCAGGCCGGCGATGACGAAGGAGTAGATGTCGCCGATCCACAGCAGCTGGGTGCCGGAGGGCTTGAGGTCCTCGCTGAGGGCGGGCGTGGCGAGGCCGAGGACGGTGGCGTCGACCGCGATCAGCAGGACGGCCAGGACGAGCACGGAGAGTGCCAGCCACCGTCCGCGGCGCTTCCCCTCCACTCCCGTCCGCCGGTTCAGCTGTTCGGTTCTGGTCATCACTCCACGCTCCGTCGTGCGCCACCGAGCAGCAGCTCGGTGATCACGTACTGGAAGTCCTTGGCCGCGACCCGGCCGTCCATGACGGCCCAGGCGCAGGTGCCGATGAGGCCGTAGAGGGCCTCGGTGAGCCAGGCGGGGCTCAGGTCGATCCGGATGTGGCCCTCCTGCTGGCCCCGGCGGAAGAGCGCGCTGACGCGTGCGTCGAGGCGGGCCCAGCCCTCGTTGACCTGATCGCCCTCGAAGAGCTGGTTCTCGGTGACGAGGAAGGCCAGCAGCTGGGCGTCGGGCTCGGTCTCGGCGACGAGCCGGCGCAGGGCCTCCACGGCCGTGCCCTCGTCGAGCCGGGCCCGGTCGAACGCGCCCTCGAACCGCCGGATCCCGAACTCCTCCAGCGCCCGTACGAGCGCGTCCCGCCCGGCGAAGTGCCGGTGCAAGGTAGCCCGCCCGATTCCGGCGGCCCGCGCCACCTCGTCCATCGTCGCGGTCGATTTCCGGGAAAGCAGGGCCGCCGCGTCGCGGAGCACCTGGTCACGATCCATGGCCATGAGACAACGATACCCCAAATGAGACGTCAATGTCTCACCACCAAGAAATCCAGCTGCCGGTGCGCCGGCCGGAAAGGAACCCTGTCCGCATGAAGCCATTGCTGCTCATCGACGTCGACGGCCCGCTGAACCCCTACGCGGCCCAGCCCGAGCGCCGCCCCGAGGGCTACACCACCCACCGCATGCGCCCCACGGGCTTCACGCACGGCAAACCCCTGCGGGTCTGGCTCAACCCCGGCCACGGCGCCGAACTGCTCGCGCTGGCGGACGCGTACGAGCTGGTGTGGGCCACCACCTGGAAGGACGAGGCCAACGAGTGGATAGGCCCGCACCTGGGACTCCCCCGGCTGCCCTTCATCGACTGGCCCGTGATGCACGGCCGGGCCCCGAGCGGCACGTTCTGGAAGACCCAGTACGTCCTGGAGTACGCGGGCAGGCGGCCCTTCGCCTGGGTGGACGACGACATCACGGCCATGGACCGCGAGTACACCGAGCGGCACCACCTGGCGCACGCGCTGCTCCTGCGCGTGGACGAGCGGATCGGGCTGACCCGGCCGGACTTCGACGCGCTGGCGGACTGGGCCGGTGCGCAGGCCCGTTGACCGTCCCGGGCGCGCCGCAGGGGCGGTACGGGCCCGGTGGATCCGTACCGCCCCTGCGGTCTGTGCGTGTAGGGGGGTTACTGCTTGTGCGTCGCCCAGGCGTGCTGGATGACCAGGTCGGCCTTGAGTTCCGTGAGCTGGACCGCGACCGCCGACGGGGCGGTGCCGCCGCGGCCGTTGCGGGAGGCCAGGGCGCCGGGGACGTTGAGGACGGTGCGGACCTCGGGGGTCAGGTGCTCCGAGATCTTCGCGAACTGGGCGTCGGTGAGCTCGTCCAGCTCGATCCCCTCACCCTCGCAGACCTTGACGCACTCGCCGGCCACCTCGTGCGCCACCCGGAAGGGCACGCCCTGCTTGACCAGCCACTCCGCGATGTCCGTCGCGAGGGAGAAGCCCGCCGGGGCCAGCTCCTCCATCCGCTCCCGGTTGACCGTGAGGGTGGCCATCATCCCGGTGAAGGCCGGGAGCAGCACCTCCAGGGTGTCGCAGGAGTCGAAGACGGGCTCCTTGTCCTCCTGGAGGTCCCGGTTGTAGGCCAGCGGCAGCGCCTTGAGCGTGGCGAGCAGGCCCGTCAGGTTGCCGATGAGGCGGCCCGACTTGCCGCGCGCCAGCTCCGCGATGTCGGGGTTCTTCTTCTGCGGCATGATCGAGGAGCCGGTGGAGAAGGCGTCGTGGAGGGTGACGAAGGAGAACTCCTTCGTGTTCCACAGGATGATCTCCTCGGCGATCCGGGAGAGGTTGATCCCGATCATCGCGGTGATGAAGGCGAACTCGGCGACGAAGTCCCGCGAGGCCGTGCCGTCGATGGAGTTGCCGACCGAGCCGCGTTCGAAGCCCAGGTCGGCGGCGACGGCCTCCGGGTCCAGGCCGAGCGAGGAGCCGGCGAGGGCGCCGGAGCCGTACGGGGAGACCGCCGTACGGGTGTCCCACTGCCGCAGCCGCTCCGCGTCCCGGGACAGGGACTGCACGTGGGCCAGCACGTGGTGGGCGAACAGGACGGGCTGGGCGTGCTGGAGGTGGGTCCGGCCCGGCATCGCCACGTCCGCGTGCGCCTCGGCCAGGCCGACCAGGGCGTCCTGGAGGTCGGCGAGCAGACCGCCGATGATCCGGGCGTGGTCGCGCAGGTACATCCGGAAGAGGGTGGCCACCTGGTCGTTGCGCGAGCGCCCGGCCCGCAGTTTGCCGCCGAGGTCGGGGCCCAGCCGCTCCAGCAGGCCCCGTTCCAGGGCGGTGTGGACGTCCTCGTCGGCGACGGTCCCGACGAAGGAGCCGTCGGCCACGTCGGCCTCCAGCCGGTCGAGGCCCGCGATCATACGGTCGAGCTCCTCGGCCGTGAGCAGGCCCGCCTTGGCGAGGACGCGGGCGTGGGCACGGGAGCCGGCGATGTCGTAGGGCGCCAGGCGCCAGTCGAAGTGGACCGACGCGGACAGCTTCGCGAGGGCCTCCGAAGGGCCGTCGGCGAACCGGCCGCCCCAGAGCCGGACGTCACCGTTGTTGCTGCTCACAGCTACTGCTCCTCATGAGGGTGGAAGGGGGCGGCCTCCCCGCCGCGGAGGGTGCGGGGAGGCCGTCCGGGTACAGCGTCAAACGATCCGGGCACGCGTCGCGTCGCGCTGTGGTCCACGACAAGAACAAGCATAACCATGCATTGCTCCGTATGTTTCGTCAATCGAGCCGCCTTCCGCGGCGCTGACCAGGCCGTATTTGGAGGGCGGCACCCGGGAGCCGCCGCCTACCATCGAGGGCGGATCCAGCCGGGGAGGGCACATGGGCAGCACGGCAGAGGAAGCGGCCAGGGGACGGAACGCGGCCGGGCGCCTTATGCGCGTGGACGCCGACCCGGCGCCCTGGCAGCTCCTGGGGAACTCGCCGGAGGCGTGGATCGCCTTCGAGCGGGAGACGCGCCGCCTCCAGCGCTTCCCCGGGGCGCCCGTCAAGCGGCTGGAGGCGCGGCTGTGCCACCCCGACGGACGGGTCCGCGCGGCCGCGCTCGCCGCCTGGCGCAACCCGCCGCTCCAGCTCGTCGTGATCCGGTGCGCCGACTGGGTCCCGCAGGTGCGCGAGCGCGCCCGCAGGGTGCTGGGCCGGGCCCTGGCCGCTCACCCCGCGCGCACCCGGGACCGGGCCCGCAGGGTGCTGGGCCGTCCGGTGGCCGGCGATCCGGCCGACGCGCTGACCGCACTCACCCCGCTCGTCCTGCGGCTGGCCGGACGCGAACACGGCGCCTGGGCGGCGGAGCAGCTGGAGGCCGCCCTGAGCGGCCGGTACTCCCTCCTCGCCGCGTGGTGGCGCCCCGGGCAGCCCGCGACGACCTGGAGCTGGAACTCGCTGACCCCTCAGCAGCGCGCGGGCATGCTGGACCGCCTGGAACACGGCACCGACCTGGGGACCCGCCGCTTCGCCGCCCGGATCGCCCTCGCCACCGGACGCCACTGCGTACGGGAGCGGGCCCGGCGGGCCGCCGCCGAGCCCGATCCGGTGACCGCCCGCATGTGGACCGACGCCGTCCTGGCGGCGATGGCCGCCGACGGGCCGGACGACGGCGCGGTCGACGCCCTGCTCGGGTCGCGCATCCCGGCGGTGCGGGCGGCCGGAGTCACCGCCCTGCGCGGGGCCGGGCGGGCGGCGGAGGCCGACCGGTACCTCGCCGACCGGGCGGGCACCGTACGGGCCTGCGCCCGCTGGCTGCTGCGCCAGGACGGCGGTGACCCGTACGCCGCCTACCGGGCGCTGCTCACGGATCCGCAGCGGGTGACCGGGCCCGCGGTGACCGGCTTCGCCGAGACGGCCGGGAGCGACGGCGTCCCGCTGCTGCGCACCCTGCTGGAACACCCCGAGGGGGCGGTACGGGCCGCCGCCCTGACGGGGCTGCGCCGGCTGGGGGCCCGCGTCGAGGTCCCGGTGCTCCTGACCCTGCTGGAGGACCGCTCGGCGTCGACGGCCCGCGAGGCCACGCGGCAGCTGCTCCCTTCGGCCGAACGCCTGGACACGACCGCGCTGGCCGCCCTGACCGGGCCGCAGTGGCCGCCGCACACCCGCAGGGCCGCCTTCCGGCTGCTGCGGGGCCGGGGCGGAAGCGCCGAACTGCGGGCGGCCGTGGCCCTGCTGACGGATCCCGACCCCGGGACGCGACGACGTGCGCGGGACCGGGTGGCCACCTGGAACTGGCTGTCCACCCTGCACGAGGGCGAGGCGGAACGCGCGGAGCTGGGCGGGCTGCTGGCGCGGGCCGCGCGGCACCTGGGCGCCCGCGAGCTGCGGCTGAGCCCCGCGCGGGACGCAGCCGACCGCGACGCCCGGCGCTGACACCGCCGCACGGACCCGACCGGGCCCGGGGCACCGCCGCACGGACCCGGGCGGGCCCGGGGCACCGCCGCACGGACCCGGGCGGGCCCGGGGCGCGCACGCGCGGGCCGGGGGAGGCTCGTCCGATCGGGTCCTGACGGTCTGTCCGCGCCGCTCCCGGCGGGCTCGGCCCGTACCGTCTCCCGTGTGCTGCGCAACGCTCTGATCGCCGGTTCGCTGCTCCTCGCCGGGCTGTGGCCGCACGGCCCCGACCCGCTGCCCGCCCGCCTCGCCGACACCGGCGGCGGCAGTCAGCTGATCACCGCCGTCGCCCCCGCGCCCGGCTCCACCACGGGCGAGCTCACCTGGTGGGACCGGCGAGCCGGCCACTGGTACGAGGCCGGGCGGGCGCCCGCGCGGTTCGGGGCCAGCGGTCTCACCGAGGGGGCGAGCAGGACCCAGGGGACGAACACCACCCCGGCCGGCCTGTACGAGCTGCCCTACGCCTTCGGGATCGCGCCCGCGCCGGCCGGGACGGAGTTCGCCTACCGGCGGGTGACGGAGGGTTCCTGGTGGTGCCAGGACAACGCCTCCGCCGCCTACAACCGCTGGACGGAGCCGCTGCCCGCCGACTGCGCGCCGGGCGAGTCCGAGCACCTGGCGGCGTACGGGAAGCAGTACGCGCACGCCCTGGTCATCGGCTTCAACTACGAGCACCCCGTACGCGGCCGGGGCGCGGGCATCTTCCTGCACGTGAACGGCAGGGGGGCGACGGCCGGCTGTGTCTCCGTACCGCGGGGAGCGATGCGCGAGCTGCTGCGCTGGGCGAACCCGCGCCGCCTCCCGCACATCGCCATCGGGACGCAGGACGGGCCGCTGGCGGTGACCCGGTACTGAGAGGGAGGCGGTACTAGCCCTCCTTCTGCGCCAGGCGCAGCATGTGGTCCGCGAGGGCCTGGCCGCCGGCCGGGTCGCGGCTGATGAGCATCAGGGTGTCGTCGCCGGCGATGGTGCCGAGGACGGCGTGCAGTTCGGCCTGGTCGATGGCCGAGGCGAGGAACTGCGCCGCCCCCGGCGGGGTGCGCAGGACCACGAGGTTCGCGGAGGCTTCGGCGGAGATCAGCAGCTCGCCGGAGAGGCGCCGCATCCGCTCCTCCTTCGCCGACTCCCCCAGCGGGGCCTGCGGGGTGCGGAAGCCGCCCTCGCTGGGGACCGCGTAGATCAGCTCGCCGCCCGTGTTGCGGATCTTCACCGCACCCAGCTCGTCGAGGTCGCGGGAGAGCGTCGCCTGGGTGACGCTCAGCCCGTCGTCGGCGAGCAGCTTGGCCAGCTGGCTCTGGGAGCGGACCGGCTGCCGGTTGAGGATGTCCACGATCCGGCGGTGGCGGGCGGTGCGGGTCTGCGGAACGGAGGGGCCGCCGTTCTGCTCGTGTTCCTGCGCCTGGCTCATCGTCGTCTCATTCTCCGGATCGTCCCGCTTCGTCGAGGATGCCGGGAAGAGCCTGGAGGAACGCGTCGACCTCGGCCTCGGTGATGACGAACGGGGGCATCAGCCGTACGACGTCGGGGGCGGGCGCGTTGACCAGGAACCCGGCCTTCTGGGCCGCCAGCTGCACCTTCGGTGCGAGGGGCTCCGTCAGCACGATACCCAGCAACAGGCCCGAGCCGCGGACGCGGGAGACCAGCCCGTGACCGGAGGCTTCGATTCCGGAGCGCAGCCGCTCCCCCCGGGCCTTGACCTGGTCGAGCAGTCCCTCGGTGGCGATGGTGTCGATGACCGCGAGGCCGGCGGCGCAGGCGACCGGGTTGCCGCCGAAGGTGGTGCCGTGCTGACCGGGCTGGAGGAGCCCGGCGGCGCGGCCGAAGGCGGCGACGGCGCCGATGGGCAGGCCGCCGCCGAGGCCCTTGGCGAGGGCGACCAGGTCCGGCTCGACGCCCTCGTGCTGCTGGTACTCGAACCAGGTCCCGCAGCGGCCGATACCGGTCTGCACCTCGTCCAGGGCGAGCAGGGTCCCGGTGGCGCGGGTGATCTCGCGGGCGGCCGTCAGGTAGCCGGCGGGCGGGACGACCACGCCGTTCTCGCCCTGGATCGGCTCGATGAGGACGAGCGCCGTCTCCTCGGTGACGGCGGCCCGCAGGGCCTCGGCGTCGCCGTAGGGGACGTGGGTGACCTCGCCGGGCAGCGGCAGGAAGGGGGCCTGCTTCGCCGGCTGGCCGGTGAGCGCGAGGGCGCCCATGGTCCGGCCGTGGAAGCCGCCGTCGGTGGCGACCACGTGGGTGCGGCCGGTGAGCCGACCGATCTTGAAGACGGCCTCGACCGCCTCTGCACCCGAGTTGCAGAAGAAGACCCGCCCCTCGCGGCCGGACAGCTGGAGCAGCCGCTCGCCGAGGGCGATGACCGGCTCGGAGAGGAAGAGGTTCGAGACGTGGCCGAGGGTCTGTACCTGCGTGGTGACGGCCTCGACCACCGCCGGGTGGGCGTGGCCGAGGGCGTTGACCGCGATACCGCCGACGAAGTCGGTGTACTGCCTGCCATCCGCGTCCCAGACCTGGGCGCCCTCGCCGCGGACGAGGGCCACGGCCGGGGTGCCGTAGTTGTCGGTGAGCGCGCCCCGCCAGCGGGCCGCGAACCGCTCGTTGCCGCTCTCCTGGTGTTGCTGGTGCTGCTGCGTCACTGTGCTCCCCCTTGCGCTGTGGCCGGCTGCGGGTCGGGCAGGACCATCGTGCCGATGCCCTGGTCGGTGAAGATCTCCAGCAGGATCGAGTGCTGGACGCGTCCGTCGAGGACGCGGGCGGTGGGCACGCCTCCGCGCACGGCGTGCAGGCAGCCCTCCATCTTGGGGACCATGCCGCTGGACAGCTCGGGCAGCAGCTTCTCCAGCTCGCTGACGGTGAGCCGGCTGATCACCTCGTCGCTGTTGGGCCAGTCCGCGTAGAGGCCCTCGACGTCGGTGAGGACCATCAGCGTCTCGGCGCCCAGGGCGGCGGCCAGAGCGGCGGCCGCGGTGTCGGCGTTGACGTTGTAGACGTGGTTGTCGTCGGCGCTGCGGGCGATGGAGGAGATGACCGGGATCCGGCCGTCGGCGAGGAGGGCCTCGATCGCCCCGGTGTCGATGGCGGTGATCTCCCCGACCCGGCCGATGTCGACGCGTTCGCCCTCGATCTGCGGCCGGTGCTGGGTGGCGGTGATGGTGTGGGCGTCCTCGCCGGTCATCCCGACGGCGAGCGGGCCGTGCTGGTTGAGCAGCCCGACGAGCTCGCGCTGGACCTGCCCGGCCAGCACCATCCGGACGATGTCCATCGCCTCGGGCGTGGTGACGCGCAGGCCCGCCTTGAACTCGCTGACCAGGCCCTCCTTGGCGAGCTGGGCCTTGATCTGCGGGCCGCCGCCGTGCACCACGACGGGCTTGAGCCCGGCCTGGCGCAGGAAGACCACGTCCTGGGCGAAGGCCGCCTTGAGGTCCTCGTCGATCATGGCGTTGCCGCCGAACTTGATCACGACGATCTTGCCGTTGTGACGGGTGAGCCAGGGCAGGGCCTCGATGAGGATCTGCGCCTTGGGCAGCGCGGTGTGCTTCCTCGCGGCGCTCATGAGGAGTACGCGCTGTTCTCGTGGACGTACTCGGCGGTGAGGTCGTTGGCCCAGATGACCGCGGACTCGGTGCCGCTGGAGAGGTCCGCGGTGATGCGCACCTCGCGGTCCTTCATGCTGACCAGGTCGCGGTCCTCGCCCACCGAGCCGTTCTTGCAGACCCAGACGCCGTTGATGGCGACGTTCAGCCGGTCCGGGTCGAAGGCCGCCCGGGTGGTGCCGATGGCGGAGAGCACCCGGCCCCAGTTGGGGTCCTCGCCGTGGATGGCGCACTTGAGCAGGTTGTTGCGGGCGATGGACCGGCCGACCTCGACGGCGTCGTCCTCGCTGGCCGCGCCGACGACCTCGATGCGGATGTCCTTGCTGGCGCCCTCGGCGTCGCCGATGAGCTGCCGGGCGAGGTCGTCGCAGACGGTGCGGACGGCCCGGGCGAAGTCCTCGTACGCGGGGACCTGCCCGGAGGCGCCGGAGGCGAGCAGCAGCACCGTGTCGTTGGTGGACATGCAGCCGTCGGAGTCGACCCGGTCGAAGGTGGTGCGGGTGGCTTCGCGCAGCGCCTTGTCCAGGGTGGCGGAGTCGAGGTCGGCGTCGGTGGTGAGGACGACGAGCATGGTGGCCAGGCCGGGGGCGAGCATGCCCGCGCCCTTGGCCATGCCGCCGACGGTCCAGCCGTCCTGGCCGGCGGTGGCCGTCTTGTGCACGGTGTCGGTGGTCTTGATGGCGATGGCCGCGGCCTCGCCGCCGTCGGCGGAGAGGGCCTCCGCGGCCGTCTCGATGCCGGGCAGCAGCTTGTCCATGGGGAGCAGGACGCCGATGAGGCCCGTGGAGGCGACGGCGATCTCGCCGGCGTTGTGTTCGCCGCCCAGGACGGCGGCGGCCTTCTCCGCGGTGGCGTGCGTGTCCTGGAAGCCCTTGGGGCCGGTGCAGGCGTTGGCGCCGCCGGAGTTGAGGACGACGGCGCTGACCGTGCCGCCGCGCAGGACCTGCTCGGACCAGCGGACCGGCGCGGCCTTGACGCGGTTGGAGGTGAAGACGCCGGCGGCGGCCAGTCGCGGCCCGTGGTTGACCACGAGGGCCAGGTCCGGGTTGCCGTTCGCCTTGATCCCGGCGGCGATCCCCGCCGCCGTGAATCCCTGTGCTGCCGTGACGCTCACAGCATCTCCTCGTTCGCTTCTCCGCCCGCGCAGCGCGCCGGCGCGGCCATCATGGTCGTGTGCAGCCCGGTGGCTGCGCGTGCTCCCCCAGCTACCGCTGGGAGGTGCCCCCTGCTCACGGTGCGACTCCGATCGTGGAAAGTCCCGTCGCCTCGGGAAGGCCGAGGGCGATGTTCATGCTCTGCACCGCGCCGCCGGCGGTGCCCTTGGTCAGGTTGTCGATCGCGCTGATGGCGATGATCCGCTGGGCCGACTCGTCGTAGGCGACCTGGAGGTGGACGGAGTTGGAGCCGTACACCGCCTTGGTGGTCGGCCAGAGGCCCTCGGGGAGCAGCTGGACGAAGGTCTCGTCCGCGTACGCCTTCTCGTAGGCCGCGCGCAGCGACTCCGCGGTGGTGCCGGGGCGGGCCTTGGCCGAGCAGGTGGCGAGGATGCCGCGCGCCATGGGCACGAGGGTGGGGGTGAAGGAGACGGAGACCCGCTCCCCGGCGAGGGGGGAGAGGTTCTGCACCATCTCGGGGGTGTGGCGGTGGACGCCGCCGACGCCGTAGGGGCTGACGGTGCCCATCACCTCGGAGCCGAGCAGGTGCGGCTTGAGGGCCTTGCCCGCGCCGGAGGTGCCGGTGGCGGCGACGACCACCGCCTCGGGTTCGGCGAGCCGCGCCTGGTAGGCGGGGTGCAGCGCCAGCGAGACGGCGGTGGGGAAGCAGCCGGGGACGGCGATGCGCCGGGTGCCGGCGAGGGCGGCGCGGGCGCCGGGGAGCTCGGGCAGGCCGTAGGGCCAGGTCCCGGCGTGCGGGGCGCCGTAGAACCGGTCCCAGTCGGCGGAGTCCTTCAGCCGGTGGTCGGCGCCCATGTCGACGACGAGCACCTCGTCGCCGAGCCGGGCGGCGACGGCGGCGGACTGCCCGTGCGGCAGGGCGAGGAAGACGACATCGTGTCCCGCGAGGACCTCGGCCGTGGTCGGCTCCAGGGTGCGTCCGGCGAGCGGCACCAGGTGCGGCTGCAGGCTGCCGAGGAGCTGTCCCGCGTTGGAGTGTCCGGTCAGCGCGCCGATCTCCACCTCGGGGTGGGAGAGCAGCAGGCGCAGGACCTCACCGCCCGCGTATCCGCTCGCTCCGGCCACCGCTACACGTACCACCATCGGACCTCCTCCTCGATGGCATGACTATACGTACCTTTGCAGGTTTATGCAAAGAGTTCCCGGGGTCCGACACCTCCACGGTCCCGCTCCCATCCGCCCTGTTCAAGGGGGTGGTCGCCGTGGGACATCCGGTCACGGCGGCACCGTACGCAGCCCGGGGGATTGACCGCGTCCACGTGCCGCCGCGACCAATCAAACGGCGGTTCGGGCAGGCCCTACGGCTCCAGCGGATGGCGGACCCAGACGTTGGGTTCCACGTAGACCGCGTAGTCGTGCTCCGGCTCGCAGTGGACCAGGCTCAGCGCGCCCGGCACGCGGACCTTCCCGGCGGTGTCGAAGGGCAGCCCGGTCCACTCCCGCCACTGGGCCAGGGAGCCGGTGACGGTCATCGACAGCGGGGCCACCGAGTCGATGACGGCCCCCGCCCGGACGTGGACCCGCAGCCACGGGTCATGGGGGAGGCCGTCCTCACGGGTGCGGTACGCGTACTCGGCCATCGGCGTCTCGGGCTCGGCGGGCTTGCCGTTCGGCCGGACCGGGGCCACCACCTCGGTGAAGCCGGCGGCCCGCGCGCCCTCGCGCATCGCGGCCAGCATCCGCCCCGACAGGCCCTGACCCTGCCGGCCGGTGGCGACGGATATCTCCAGGGCGCTGACGGTGTCGGGCCGGACCCCGCCGCGCAGGTCGGCGAAGGCCCACATCAGCACCCGGTCCCAGCCCTGGGCGGGCAGCACCCCGCCGCGCTCGGCGGTGTGCAGCGCGAAGGGCACGCTGAAGGCCCGGGCCACCACCTCGTCCCCCTCGGTGGCGACGAACACGTACTCGGGGAACTCGGCGGCCAGCCGCGGGTAGAGCAGCCAGGCCACGGCGTCGTGCTGGGCGAACGGCGGCCAGGAGTCCCGCATGTCCCACAGCCGGGACGCCAGGGCGGGACGGCGGGCGAGGGAGGTGATCACTGTCTCGGTCATGGACCGCAGGCTAGGCGCGCCGCACCGCCCCCTCAACGGGTTTGCCCGCGCGGCCGCCGCAGGTCACGGCTGGTGCAGCCCGGCGCGCAGGCGCTGGACGGCCTCCACCAGCTCCCCCGGGCCCGAGACCCCGGCGAAGCTCATCCGGACGTAGGCGGCCGGCGGCTCGGCGCAGAAGTAGGGGCGGCCGGGCGCGACGGCGACCCCGGCGCGCAGGGCCGCCGCCGCGAACTCGGCGTCGCTCCCGCCGCCCCCGGGCCGCACCCACAGCTGGTAGCCCCCGTGCGACAGGTGCGGGACCCGCACCCCGGGCAGCTCCCGGCGCAGGGCGCCCGCGAGCACCTCGCGGCGGTGGCGCAGCTCGGCGGCGACGGCCCGCAGGTGGCGCGGCCAGGCGGGGGCGCCGACCAGTTCCAGGGCGGCCTCCTGGAGTGGGCGGGGCACGAAGAAGCTGTCCACCACCTGGATGGCGCGCAGCCGGTCCAGGACCGGGCCCCGGGCGGCGAGGGCCCCCACGCGCAGGCTGGGTGAGGTGGCCTTGGTCAGGGAGCGGACGTGGACGACGACCCCGTCGGCGTCCTCGGCCGCCAGTGCCGCGGGCAGGGGGCCGGCGTCCTCGTGGGCGAGGTTGCGGGCGTAGTCGTCCTCGATCACGAAGGCCCCGGCGGCCCGCGCGATCCGCAGCACCTCGGGCCGCCGCTCGGCCGACAGGACGGCCCCGGTCGGGTTCTGGAACAGCGGCTGGCATACGAAGACCCGCGCGCCGGTGGCTTCGAAGGCGGCGGCCAGCAGCTCGGGCCGCACCCCGTCGGCGTCCACCGGGACGGGCACCGGCCGGCAGCCGGAGGCGCGGGCGATGCTCAGCAGCCCGGGGTAGGTGGGCGACTCCACCAGCACGGGCGCGCCGGGCGGGGCCAGCGCCCGCAGGGCGGTGGTCAGGGCGCTCTGCCCACCCGCGGTGATCATCACATCGGCGGCGCCCAGGGCCCCCACCGCGCCCCCGATCTCCCGGGCGAACCAGTCGCGCAGCTCGGGCAGCCCCTCCACGGGCGGCCTCCCCCAGGCCCCCGGCCGGCGTCCGGCCCGGGCCAGGGCGGCGGCCATGGCGCGCTCGGGCTGGAGGGAGGGGTGCAGGTAGCCGCCGTTGAGCTCGATGACCCCCGGCGGCGGCTGGGCCAGCGAGACCAGCACCCCGGAGGCGTCCACCGAACGCGGGACGATCTCCCCGGCGCCCTCGGCGCTCAGGGCGACCTCCTGCCAGGAGGTGTCGCCGGGCGCGGGGCCGGCCGTACGGGGGTGGGCGCGGTAGACCCCGGCGCCGGGCCGGGTGACGACGAGCCCCTCGGCGGCGAGCTGCGCGAGGGCCCGGGAGACGGTGACGGGGCTGACGCGGTAGCGCTCGACCAGGGCGCGGCTCGACGGGAGCTTTCCACCCACAGGATAGCGGTCCAGCTCCGATCGCAGGGATTCCGCCAGTTCGGCCACGCTGCTACGCTCGTACATGACAGCAAAGAATAGCGCTACTCTCCCCGCCCCGATAGCGGTCCAGGCGGAGGGCCGCAGCGCCGGCCGCAGCGGTACCATCCTCGCCCTCCTCGGGGTGGTCGCCTTCTCGCTGACCTTCCCCGCCACCGCCTGGGGCCTGGAGAGCTTCGGCCCGTGGTCGCTGGTGGCCCTGCGCAGCGTCCTGGCCGCCGTCATCGCGGGCGCCTTCCTGCTCGCCGGGCGGGTGCCGCTGCCGGACCGGGCGCACTGGGCCGGGCTGGCCGTCGTCGCCGGCGGGGTGGTCGTGGGCTTCCCGCTGCTGACCACTCTCGCCCTGCGGACCTCCACCACCTCGCACGCCGCCGTCGTGGTGGGCCTGCTGCCGCTCACCACCGCCGCGCTGTCGGCGCTGCGCACCGGGACCCGGCCCCCTCGCGCCTTCTGGGCGGCGGCGGTCGCCGGCGCCCTGGTGGTCCTCGCCTTCACCCTGGCCCAGAGCGGCGGCGCCCTCTCCGCCGGGGACGCCTACCTGTTCGGGGCGCTGCTGGTGTGCGCCGCCGGCTACACCGAGGGCGGCCGCCTGGCCCGGCTGATGCCGGGCTGGCAGGTCATCGGCTGGGCGCTGGTGCTGTGCCTGCCGCTCTCGGCGGCCGGCTCCCTGCTCGGGCTCGCCTCCGAGCCGGTGCACCTGACCTGGCACGGAGTGGCCGGCCTGGGGTGGGCCGCGGCCGGCTCCACCTTCCTCGGGCTCTACGTCTGGTACCGGGGCATGGCCGCGATCGGCGCCCCGCGCGCCAGCCAGCTCCAGCTCGCCCAGCCGCTGCTGACCCTGGTCTGGTCGGTGGCGCTGCTGGGCGAGCGGCTCTCCCCGGCGACCCCGCTGGCCGCCGGGGCGGTCCTGGTCTGCATCACCGTCACCCAACGGGTCAAATAGCCCCGGATCGGCCTAAACTACTGGCACCGGACCGGACCTGTTCCGAGGGAGGTCAGCAGATGCGAGCGACCGAGGGCGACCAGCTGGTGCAGCACGGCAGGATCGTGGGCCAGCACGACAGGGTGGGCGAGATCGTCGAGGTGCTGGGCGAGGACGGCGCTCCCCCGTACCGGGTGCACTTCAGGGACGGACACGACGCCGTGATGTCCCCGGGCCCCGACTGCGTGGTGCGCCACCCGGACAGGCCCGAGGGCACGTCCACCCCCTGGCGCTGACCCGCCGGATGAGCCGCCGGGCCGGCGCGCGTCCGGCATCCGGTCAGCGCGGCGCCGCCACCGACTGGTAGTGGTCCGAGACGACCCGGGCCATGGCACCGTTGGGGTCCGCGACCACCTGCTTCGCCGAGAAGTAGACGTGGCCGCGGACCTCCGCGTACCGCTTGGCGAAGGTCAGGTGCTTCGACAGCTCCGCCGGATCCCGCCAGGCGGGCGTGGAGCTCTCGGCGTCGCAGCGGTACAGGGCCTCGCCCACGTAGAGGTCCACGCCCGTGCCCGCGACCGTCCGCGCCCACCAGGGCACGATGTCCGCGTAGTCGGCCTGCGGGTGGCCGATGTGCCAGTACGCCTGCGGCACGATG
Organism: Streptomyces sp. NPDC006687; assembly: GCF_040636215.1. NCBI lineage: Bacteria > Bacillati > Actinomycetota > Actinomycetes > Kitasatosporales > Streptomycetaceae > Streptomyces > Streptomyces sp. NPDC006687. The sequence continues at coordinate 112,345 of NZ_JBEYJJ010000012.1, forward strand.
TAGTCCAGCCAGCCCTCGGTGACCCACTTGCGGGTGTCCGCGTACAGGTCGTCGTAGGTCTGGACGCCCGCCCGGGTCGGTGAGCCCATCGGGTCGGTGTCCCGGTTGCGCCACACCGCGAACGGGCTGACGCCGAACCGCGCCTCCGGGCGGACCTGGCGCAGCCGCTGCGCCATCTCGGACACCAGGGTGTCGGTGTTGTGCCGGCGCCAGGCGGCCCGGGTGCCGAAGGAGGCGCCGTACTCCGCGTAGGCGTCGTCGTCGTCGAAGTACTCCCCCTCCACCGGGTACGGGTAGAAGTAGTCGTCCCAGTGCACGCCGTCGACCGGGTAGCGGGAGACGGCGTCGAGCATCGCCTCCTGGACGAAGGTCCGCACCTGGGGCAGTCCGGGGTTGTAGTACAGCTTGCCGCCGTGCGGAACGACCCAGTCGGGGTTGCGGCGGGCCGGGTGCGAGGCCGCGAGCCGGGAGGGGTCGGTGTGGTTGGCCACCCGGTACGGGTTGAACCAGGCGTGCAGCTCCAGGCCGCGCGCGTGCGCCTCGGTGACGGCCGTTCCCAGCGGGTCCCAGCCGGGGTCCTTGCCCTGCGTCCCGGTCAGCCACTGCGACCAGGGCTCACGCGCCGAGGGCCAGAAGGAGTCCGCCGCGGGCCGGACCTGGAGGACCACCGCGTTCAGCCGGCGCCGCACGGCGGTGTCCAGGAGGGCGGTCAGCTGGGCGCGCTGCTCCCGGGCGGTGAGGCCGGACGCCGAGGGCCAGTCCAGGTTCGTCACGGTCGCGATCCACATCCCCCGGAACTCCCGGACCGCCGCCCCGCCCCCTCCTCCGCCCGCGGGGCGCGCCGGCCCGCGTCCGCCGGCCGGGACCGCATGGGCGCCACCCGCGCCCGCCGCCACGGCCACCGCTCCGGCCGCTCCCGCCAGCAGCTCCCGCCGTCCGATGTACGTCATGTGATGATTCCGTTCCTGTGCGTGACAACGCTTCGCGAAGGCCCAGCATGCCCGCCCCGCCCGGTCACCGGCGGGAAGGACGGGAGTAACGTCGGGGGGCGTGGCGGGCGCCGGGGTGCAGTTACCACTGCCGAACAACGGGGGACCCGCGATGGATGAGCAGCGAAAGGCACGATGTGACGGACCTCTCTACCCTCCCGACCGACATCACCCGGGTCGGCGTGGTGGGCTGTGGCCAGATGGGCGCGGGCATCGCCGAGGTGTGCGCCCGCAGCGGTCTTGAGGTGAAGGTCGCCGAGACCACCGGGGAGGCCCTGGAGATCGGGCGTACCCGGCTGCACAACTCGCTGACCAAGGCCGCCGAACGCGGCAAGATCAGCGAGGAGGAGCGGGACGCCACCCTGGCCCGCCTCACCTTCACCACCGATCTCGGCGAGTTCGCCGACCGTGACCTCGTCATCGAGGCCGTCGTGGAGAACGAGCAGGTCAAGACGGAGATCTTCCAGGTCCTCGACCAGGTGATCACCCGCCCGGACGCGATCCTCGCCTCCAACACCTCCTCGATCCCGCTGGTCAAGCTGGCCGTCGCGACCTCGCGGCCCGACCAGGTCATCGGCATCCACTTCTTCAACCCGGCGCCCGTGCAGCGGCTCGTGGAGCTGATCCCGGCCCTGACGACGAGCGAGGAGACCGTCAAGCGGTCCGAGGCCCTGGTGCGGGAGGTGCTGGGCAAGCACGCCGTCCGCGCCCAGGACCGGTCCGGCTTCGTCGTCAACGCCCTCCTCGTCCCGTACCTGCTGTCGGCGATCCGGATGTTCGAGTCCGGTATCGCCAGCCGTGAGGACATCGACAACGGCATGGAGCTGGGCTGCGCCCACCCCATGGGCCCGCTGAAGCTGTCCGACCTGATCGGCCTCGACACCATCGCCTCGATCGCCGACTCGATGTACACGGAGTACAAGGAGCCGCTGTACGCCGCTCCCCCGCTGCTCCAGCGCATGGTCGACGCCGGCCGCCTGGGCCGCAAGACGGGCTCGGGCTTCTACCCGTACGGCTGAGCCGCCGGCCGCGCGTGCGGGAAGGACCCCGGCCGCCCGCACGGCGGCCGGGGTGCGGCCGAGGGCCGGGGTGCCTCCGCGAGGGCGGCTAGCCCAGCCTGAGGTGGTGGAGCAGGAGGAGGCCGGCGGCCATGTTGGCGGCCGGGATCTCGCCGCGGGCGATCATGTCCGGGACCAGTTTGAGCGGGACCCACGCGCGGCGTGAGGACTCGAAGGCGTCCTGCGGTTCGCCGGTGCAGGTGGCCTCCTCCGTCCAGTAGAGGTGGTGGCGGGCGTCCGTCAGCCCGTTGGAGGGCTCGACGGTCATCAGGTGGCGCAGCGGGCCCGGCCGCCAGCCCGACTCCTCCTCCATCTCCCGCGCGGCGGCCGCCTCGACGGACTCCCCGTCCTCGACCACCCCGGCGGGCAGCTCCCAGCCCCAGCTGTCGGTGATGAACCGGTGCCGCCACAGGAGCAGCACCTCGTCGGCCTCGTTGACGGCCGTGGCCACGGCCACCGGCCGCAGCCGGATGACGAAGTGGTCCAGGTGTCGGCCGTCGGGGAGTTCCACGTCCGCCAGGTTCACGTCGAACCAGCGGTTCTTGTACACGGTCTGTTCGCTCCGGTTCGTCCACTGCACGGTATTGCCGCCTTCCGGTTCGTAGGTGGCAACATGGCAGCAGCTGGGGCCGTCACAGGGGAACGCGCAGCGCCCCGTCGATGAGGCCGGCGGTCTCCTCCGCCCCGGCGCAGCCGCTGCTCAGCAGCGCTTCGCGGACCGCCCGCAGCCGGTCGCGCAGCCGCAGCGACTCCATCCCCTGGGCGCGTTCGGCCATTTCGGCCGCCGAGGCCACCGCCCGGTCCGCCTCCCCCTGGCGCAGCTGGATCTCGCAGAGCATCGCCAGGCGGTGCACCCTGCCCCGGTCGTGCGCCGGGGTTCCCGCGGCCTCGGCCGCCTGCGCGTGCGCGGCGTCCAGGTCGCCCAGGCTCAGCAGCGCCTCCGCCACCTGTACGTTGACCAGCCCGGGCTGGACGTAGCCCGTCTCGGCGGGCTCGGCGCCCGGCCGGATCCGCTCGGCGGCGGCCTCGGCGCGCCGGATGCAGGCCAGCGCGGCCGCGGCGTCCCCGAGCTGGGCGTACGCCTTGGCCTGCATCGCGTGCAGGTCGGCGGCCAGCGCCGGGGTGATCCGGCCGCCGGCCGTCCGCAGCGCGGCCTCCGCGAAGGCCACGGCCTGGCGGAAGTCCCTCAGGTGCAGGGACTGGTTGACCAGCAGGGCGATCACGTACGCCCCCAGTCCCCGGTCCCCGCTGGCCTTGGCCAGGCGCAGCGCCTGGTGGAAGTAGCGCTGGGCCAGGCCGTGGGCGTCGGAGTCGTAGGCGCAGATGCCCGCGACCGCCACCAGGGAGCCGGTGGCGCGGTGCAGCCGCCGGCCGAGGTCGTCGGGGTAACTGCCGCGCAGCATGGGGGCGGTCTCGCTGCCGAGGAAGCGGACGATCCGGGCCCGGGTGGCCATGCCGCCGGCCCGGCGGTACATCAGTTCGTAGTGGGCGCGGGCGGCCCGGAGGATCTCGATGTGCTCGGGGCCGATGCGGTGCGGGCCCGTACGGGAGACGTCGGCGTCCTCGGGCGGGTTCTCCCACTCCCAGACGGGGATGACGGCGGGGGTGCCGGTGAGGGCCTCCGCGGTGAGCTGCGCGGGCCGGCCCAGCTCGTCGGAGCGCCACAGGGCGGTGGCCCGGTCCACGAAGCCGCTGAGCGGCGTGGTGTGCGCGGTCGCCCGGCCGGGGACGCCGAGCCCGATGTCGTCCAGGCCGACGGGGCGTCGCAGGCGTCCGCCCAGCACCTCGCAGATGAGGTCGGGCACCTGGCCGCGCGGGCGCTGCCCCTTCAACCAGCGGGAGACCGCGGTGTGTTCGTAGCGCAGCGCGAGTCCGCGGGAGCGTCCCGCCTGGTTGACGTGCGCGGCGAGTCCGGCGTGGGAGATGCCCGCCTCGGCGAGGAGGGCGTCGAGCAGGGCATTGGGCTGCATGGGCCCCTCCAAGGGCTCGTCCGCTTCAGGCTAGTGGCTGAGCGGTGCGCGCGGGGCGCGGTGCGGACAAATCACACGGGGTGTGAACCGAGAACGCGCATAAATGCGATGCGCACCCTGCCGCGGAGGGGCCGCGCCGCGCTTCACTTAAGGGCCTCACCAAGAGGCCGCCCGGTCGTCGGCTCCCCCTCGTACAGTGCGACGACCCGGCACCGCGCCGCCCGCCTTGCTGTCTGCCCGACACTCCATGGCAGGCGGGCGGCGCACCACGGCTCCGCGGGGGCCGCCCGGTTGGTCGCCGGGCCGCCCGCCCGGAGCCGGGCCGGTTCCGCACCGGGCTCTTCCACCGGCCCGGTGCGGCAGCGGCGCCGCCGGTCGCGCCGGACCGGCCCGGGTCGTTCCACTCCCCCCAGCCCGGGCCGGTCCGGCCGCACCGGCCCCGCCATGACCGAGGGGCCCGTCCGGTGATCCGGACGGGCCCCTCAACGCTGGGTGCTGACGACGGCTCAGGCGCCTCGCAGCACCGCCCCGGTGCGTTCGCCCGCGAGGGCCACCGCCGCGTCGCGCGCGGCCGTGGACTCCTCGGCGGTCAGGGTGCGGTCGGGCGCGCGGAAGCGCAGCGCGTAGGCGAGGGACTTCTTGCCCGCGCCGACCTGCTCACCGGTGAACACGTCGAACAGCCGCAGCGATTCGAGCAGTTCGCCGGCGCCCTCGCGCAGCGCGGCCTCCACGGCCGAGGCCGGGACGGAGGCGTCGACGATCAGCGCGACATCCTGGGTCGCCACCGGGAAGGTGGAGATCCGGGGCGCCTGGAGGGCCTCGCCGCCCGCCGCCGCGAGGCGGTCGAGGTCGAGCTCCATGGCGCTGGTGCGCGCCGGCAGGCCGAGGGCCTTGACCACGCGCGGGTGCAGCTCGCCGGCGTGGCCGATGACCGTCTCGGCGCCGTCGAGGGTGACGACCAGCTCGGCGCAGCGGCCGGGGTGCCACGGACCGTACTGGCCCTGGCGGACGGTCAGCTCGGCACCGGCCTCGACGGCCAGCGCGCGGGCGGCCTGGACCGCGTCGGCCCAGTCCGCCGGACGGCCCTTCCCCCACCAGCCGGCCTGCTCGCGGGCACCGGCCAGCACGACCGCGGCGTGGCGCGGCTGCGCGGGCAGGGCCGCGTCCAGGGTGGCGATCTCCTCGTCCGTGGGACGGCGGTCGACGGGCAGCCGTACGGCGGTGCCCGGCCGGTCGCCGCCCAGGAAGACCGAGCCGGTCTCGAAGAGCGCCAGGTCGTGGCTGCCGCGGCTGTCGTTGCGGCGCAGCGCGCCGAGGAGGCCCGGAAGCAGCGTGGTGCGCAGCGCCGGCTCCTCGTCGGAGAGCGGGTTGACCAGCTTGACGACCCGGCGGCACGCGTCGTCCGCGGGCAGCTGGAGCTGGTCGAGGACGCCCTCGCCGATGAACGGGTAGCTGAGCGCCTCGACGTAGCCGGCGCCGGCCAGGGCGCGGCCGACACGGCGGTGCAGCTGCTGGCGCGGGGTCAGACCGCGGCCGGAGGGCACCTGCGGGAGGGTGGAGGGGAGGTTCCCGTAGCCCTCCAGGCGGATGACCTCCTCGGCGAGGTCGTTGGGCGCGGCGAGGTCGGGCCGCCACGAGGGGACGGTGACGACGAGCTCGTCCTGGCCGTAGACGTCGCAGCCGATCTCCTGGAGGCGGCGTACGACGGTCTCGCGGCCGTACTCCATGCCCGCGACCCGGTCCGGGTGGTCGGCGCGCATCGCGATGGTGCGCGGGGCCCCCGGGGCGATGAGCTCGGTGACCCCGGCCTCGGCGGTGCCGCCGGCGAGCAGCACGAGGAGGTCGACGGTGCGCTGCGCGGCCGCGGCGGCGGCCATCGGGTCGACGCCCCGCTCGAAGCGCTTGGACGCCTCCGAGGACAGCTTCAGGCGGCGGGCGGTGCGCGAGATCGACACGGAGTCGAAGTGCGCGGCCTCGATGACCACGTCCGTGGTGCCGGTGACGGCGCCGGTCTCCGGGTCGGTGACGGAGTCGGCGATCTCGGTGTTGGCGCCGCCCATGACACCGGCGAGCCCGATGGGGCCGCTGTTGTCGGTGATCACCAGGTCCTCGGCGTCGAGGGTGCGCTTGACCCCGTCGAGGGTGGTGAACTTCTCGCCCTGCTCGGCACGGCGGACACCGAGGGCGCCGTCGAGGCGCGAGCGGTCGTACGCGTGGAGCGGCTGGCCGAGTTCGAGCATCACGTAGTTGGTGATGTCCACGGCGAGCGAGATCGGGCGCATGCCGGCCTTCTGGAGGCGGCGGGTGAGCCAGATCGGGGAGCGCGCCTCGGGGTCGAGGCCGGTCACCGTGCGGGCGGTGAAGCGGTCGCAGCCCTGCGGGTCGGAGATCGTCACCGCGTAGCCGTACGAGTTCGGCGCGGGCACGTCCAGCAGCGCCGGGTCGCGCAGCGGCAGGCCGTAGGCGGTGGCGGCCTCGCGGGCCACACCGCGCATCGACATGCAGTAGCCGCGGTCCGGGGTGATGTCGATGTCCAGGACCTCGTCGACGAGCTGGAGCAGCTCGATCGCGTCGGTGCCCGGTTCGTACTCCGGCGGCAGCACGATGATGCCGTGCGTGCCGTCGTCGCCCATGCCGAGCTCGTCGCCGGAGCAGATCATGCCGTGCGAGGTCCGGCCGTAGGTCTTGCGCGAGGCGATCGCGAAGTCGCCGGGCAGGACGGCGCCGGGCAGGACCACGACGACCTTGTCGCCGACGGAGAAGTTCCGGGCGCCGCAGACGATCTCCTGCGGCTCGCCGGTGCCGTTGGCCTGGCCGACGTCGACCGTGCAGAAGCGGATGGGCTTGCGGAAGCCCTCCAGCTCCTCGATGGTCAGCACCTGGCCGACGACGAGGGGGCCCTTGAGCCCGGCGCCGAGCTGCTCGACGGTCTCGACCTCGAGGCCGGCGTCGACGAGCCTGGCGGCGACGTCGCGGCCGGTTTCACCCGCGGGGAGGTCGACGTACTCCCGCAGCCAAGAAAGCGGGACCCGCATCAGATCTCCATCCCGAACGGCCGGGTGAAACGGACGTCACCCTCGACCATGTCTCGCATGTCTTCAACGTTGTGGCGGAACATCAGCATCCGCTCGATGCCGAACCCGAAGGCGAACCCGCTGTACTTCTCGGGGTCCACCCCGCAGGCGACGAGCACCTTGGGGTTGACCATGCCGCAGCCGCCGAGCTCGATCCAGCCCTCGCTGGAGCAGGTACGGCAGGGGCGGTCGGGGTTGCCCACCGAGGCGCCGCGGCAGACGTAGCACTGCATGTCCATCTCGGCGGACGGCTCGGTGAACGGGAAGAAGTGCGGGCGCAGGCGCGTGGTGGTCTGCTCGCCGAAGAGCTCCTTGACCATGTGGTCGATGGTGCCCTTGAGGTCGGCCATGGTCAGGCCCTCGTCGACGGCGAGGAGCTCGACCTGGTGGAAGACCGGGGTGTGCGTCGCGTCGAGCTCGTCGGTGCGGTACACCCGGCCCGGGCAGACGATGTAGACGGGGGGCTTGCGCTCCAGCAGCGAGCGCGCCTGCACCGGGGAGGTGTGGGTGCGCAGCACGACGCCGGACTCGTCGCCCTGGGTGCCCTCGGGCCCCTGGACGAAGAAGGTGTCCTGCATCTGGCGGGCGGGGTGGTCGGGCGTGAAGTTGAGGGCGTCGAAGTTGAACCACTCCGCTTCGGCCTCGGGGCCTTCCGCGACCTCGTAGCCCATGCCGACGAAGATGTCCGCGATGCGGTCCATCAGCGTGGTCAGGGGGTGGCGGGCGCCGGCGGGCACGCGGTCGTAGGGCAGCGTGACGTCCACCGCCTCCTCGACCAGCACCCGCTCGTCGCGCTCGGCCTCCAGGGCGGCCATCCGGGCGCCGAACGCCTTGTTCACGGCGCCGCGGGCCTGTCCGACGCGCTTGCCCGCCTCGGCCTTGGCCTGGGGCGGCAGGGCGCCGATCTCGCGGTTGGCGAGCGCGAGGGGCGAGCGGTCGCCCATGTGCGCGGTCTTCGCCTCGCGGAGCTCGTCGAGGTCGCCGGCGGACGCGAAGGCGGCGAGCGCCTCGTCCCGCATGCGCTCGATCTCTTCCGGTTTCAGTGCCTCGACCTCGACAGGGTCGTACGACTTGTTCGGTGCCGACATCTCTTCCCGTACTTCCGATGGCTGGCTGGTGGGTCCCCGCACGACGCGCGCGACTCGATTCGGCGTGATCGGCACAAGGACACAAAGGTGCCAAAGGACGAGTCTAAGGGCCGCCGGGGGTGAGGAAGCCCGTGGGCCGCCTGGCGAGACTCCCGCAGGGTTACTGGGTGAGGTAGGCCGGCGCGCTCACGGGCAGCATAAATCGGAACTCCGCGCCGCCGCCGGGCCCGCGCCCGACGGTGATCGTCCCGCCGTGGGCCTCCACGATGCCCTTGACGATGTACAGGCCCAGGCCGGTGCCGCCGCGCTTGCTCCCCCGCCAGAAGCGGGTGAAGACGCGGCCCATCGACTCCTCGGGGATCCCGGGGCCTTCGTCGGTCACGGTGACGGCTGTTCCCTTCTCGTACGGCGATACGTCGATGGTGACCGTTCCGTCGCCGTGCCGCACCGCATTTTCGAGGAGGTTGCCGAGAATCTGGTCGATCTTGTCCGGATCGGCCCACAGGTCGGGCAGCGGGTGGCTGACGCGGACGAGGAACCGTTCGGGGGCCTGGCCGTTCGCGGTGAGGGCCTGGACGTGCCGGCCGACGGCCGCGGCGATGTCCACGGGCTGCCGGCGCACCTCCAGGCGGCCGGAGTCGATCCGGGAGATGTCGAGGAGCTCGGCGATGAGGCGGGTGATGCGGTTGGCGTCGGCGTCGACGGTCTCCAGCATCAGCCGCTTCTGGTCGTCGGTGAACCGCTCCCATTTGGCGAGCAGGGTCGCCGTGAAGCCCTTGACGGAGGTCAGCGGAGAGCGCAGCTCGTGCGCGACGGTGGCGATCAGCTCGGCGTGGCTGCGCTCGGTGCGCCGGCGGGCCTCGGTACCGCGCAGGGTGACGACCAGGCGGCTGAGCGGGCCGGTGGGGTGGGTCCGTACGTACGCGGCGGAGACCAGCACCTCGCGGCCGCCGGGGAGCAGCAGGTTCCGCTCCGGCTGGCCGCGCCGGGTGGCGAGGCCGCCGTAGGGGTCGGTCAGCGTCCACCAGCGGCGGCCTTCGAGGTCCTCCAGCGGCAGCGCGCTCTCGATGCGCGCGCCGAGGGCCCGGCCGGCGGCGATGGCGGTGATCCGGGAGGCGGCCCGGTTGAAGCAGACGACCCGCCCGGTGTGGTCGGCGACGACGAGCCCGTCCGGGAGTTCGTCGGGGTCCAGGGCGAAACCGGGGGGACGCCGCGCCTCCGGGGGCGCGGGGACGTTCCCGGACCGCTGCTCTGCCGCGCCGGCGGCCCCCGGCGAGCTGTTCGTGCCGACGGTCATGTCCCCGTACCCCACATCTCCGGGCCGCGCAGTGGGCACCCGGACGGCCACATTACTAGCTGGGGGTCACGGAGCGGCACCCTCCGGGCGCCCGCTGTGCACGCGCCGACGCGTAGAGGCACACGGCGGCGGCGGTGGCCAGGTTCAGGCTCTCGGCCTTGCCGTGGATCGGCACCCGTACGACGGCGTCCGCCAGCGCCCGGGTCTCCTCGGGCAGGCCCCACGCCTCGTTGCCGAAGACCCAGGCCGAGGGGGAGCCCATGGTGCCGGCGTCCAGTTCGGCGTCGAGGTCGTCCTGCCCGGCCCCGTCCGCCGCGAGGATCCGTACCCCCGCCGCCCGCAGCCCCGCCACGGCCTGCTCGACGGGGACGCCGACGGCCACCGGGAGGTGGAAGAGGGAGCCCACGGAGGCGCGGACGGACTTGGGGTTGTAGAGGTCGACGGAGGCGTCGGTCAGCACCACCGCGTCGGCTCCGGCGGCGTCGGCGCAGCGCAGCACGGTGCCGGCGTTCCCGGGGTCGCGGACGTGGGCGAGGACGGCGACCAGCTTGGGCCCGGCCGCCAGGATCTCCTCGAAGGGGGAGTCCAGGAAGTGGCAGACGCCGACGAGCCCCTGCGGGGTGACGGTCTGCGAGACCTCCGCGAGCACCTCGTCGCAGGCGTAGTGCACCCGTGCCCCGCCCAGCAGGGCGGCCTCGACGATGTCGGCGTAGCGCTCGGCGGCCTCGACGGTGGCGAACAGCTCGATCAGGGTCGCGCCCTGGGGCCCGCGGTGGGCGACCGCCTCGCGGACGGCCTGGGGGCCCTCGGCGAGGAAGCGGCGCTCCTTGGTGCGGAAGTTGCGCCGCGCCAGCCGCCGGGCGGCGGCCACCCGCGGGGATCGGGGGGAGATCAGCTCGGCGGGGGTGGGCATCGTCTCGGGGTTCTCTCTCGGGGGGTCGCGGGGAGTGGGCGGCGCGGCCGCGCGGGGCGGGGCGAACGCACACGGACCCGCAGGCGATCGCCTGCGGGTCCGTGGGTGCCGGCCACTGTCCAACGGGGCCGGCGAATGCCTTACGCGGCGGCCTTGGGCGCGTTCACGTCGGCCGGGAGGGCCTTCTGCGCGACCTCGACCAGCGCGGCGAACGCGTTGGCGTCGTTGACGGCCAGCTCGGCCAGGATCTTGCGGTCCACCTCGATGTTGGCGGCCTTCAGACCCTGGATGAGGCGGTTGTACGTCATGCCGTTCTGGCGGGCAGCGGCGTTGATGCGCTGGATCCACAGCTGACGGAAGTCGCCCTTGCGCTTCTTGCGGTCGTTGAAGTTGTAGACCAGCGAGTGGGTGACCTGCTCCTTGGCCTTGCGGTACAGGCGCGAACGCTGACCGCGGTAGCCGGAGGCCGCCTCGAGGATCGCCCGGCGCTTCTTGTGGGCGTTTACTGCCCGCTTGACGCGTGCCACTTTTTACTCCTTGTAGCGGGGCCGTGGTTGTCTTCACACGGCCCGAATTCGATGGGGTCCCGGTCTTGACGTCCCGCTCCCGGTCGCCGGGAGCGGAGGGACGTCACTTGCCGAGAAGCTTCTTGATCTTCGCGGCGTCGCCGGGGGCCATCTCCGCGGTGCCGGTCAGGCGGCGGGTGACACGGGACGACTTGTGCTCGAGCAGGTGGCGCTTGCCGGCGCGCTCACGGAGCACCTTGCCGGAGCCGGTGATCTTGAAGCGCTTCTTGGAACCGCTGTGCGTCTTGTTCTTCGGCATAGCGCCGTTATCTCCTCGTCGGTGGCGCTCCCACCGGTCCGTACGGACCGGCTGGCGGGAGCGTCATGTTGTGTGGGTGATCCGAGACGGAGTGCCTCGGGATCAGTCCTCGGTGTTCGCCTCGGCAGAGCCGTCGGCGGCCACCTCGGTGGACTCGGCCTCGGTGGCCTCGACCTCGGCGGACTCCGCCTCGGTGGACTCCACGTCGGCCGGAGCGGCCTCGGCGGCGGCACCACCCTGGCGCTCGGCCTTGCGGGCGGCCTGCGCCTCGCGGGCTTCGGCCATCGCCTCGGTCTTCTTCTTGTGCGGACCGAGGACCATGATCATGTTTCGGCCGTCCTGCTTCGGATTCGACTCGATGAAGCCGAGGTCCTGGACGTCTTCCGCGAGACGCTGCAGCAGTCGGTAGCCGAGCTCCGGCCGGGACTGCTCGCGACCACGGAACATGATCGTGATCTTGACCTTGTCGCCCTGCTTGAGGAACCGAACGACGTGACCCTTCTTGGTGTCATAGTCGTGCGGGTCGATCTTCGGCCGGAGCTTCATCTCCTTGATGACCGTGTGCGCCTGGTTCTTGCGCGCCTCACGGGCCTTCATGGCCGACTCGTACTTGAACTTGCCGTAGTCCATGAGCTTGCAGACCGGCGGGCGAGCGGAGGCCGCGACCTCGACCAGGTCCAGGTCGTATTCCTGTGCGAGCTCAAGCGCCTTCGCAAGCGGGACGATGCCCACCTGTTCGCCGCTGGGACCGACGAGTCGCACCTCAGGGACTCGAATCCGATCGTTGATGCGGGGCTCGGTGCTGATGGATCCTCCTCGGTAGCACCACACGGCTGCCTGGCAGACAGCCGCTGACGTCTTTGTGTCGTCAGACCGACCGCGGCGGAGAAATGAAAAATGCCCCGCCGGGCACAGGCAGGGGCTCCAAAACAACCGGAGCACCGCCGCGTGCGAACCGCGGGGCGCAGATCGGCGGCTTTCCATCGTCCGTACGGAACGATGGATACCGCCTGACCGGATGACCCGCCGCCCCGGAGGGTGGTCGGGTGGGAGATCGGAGCCTCCACTTGTGGGCCGGGCACATACGTGTCCGGCCGGTCGCTGTCCATACTACCCCACGCGGGGCAGGGCCGCCGCACGACCTATCGTGGTGGGCATGACTGACGCGACGCCCTCCGATTCCACCGTTCCCGACTACGACGAGATGACCCGCGACATCGCGGACGTCCCGGCCGTCGAGGTCATCACCACGGTGGCCGTCCACCTGCTGAGCGCCGCGGCGGTCAACCTGGGCCTGGACAAGCCCGACTCCGAGCACAAGGACCTCGACGAGGCCCGCAAGCTCATCAACGCCCTGGCCGGCCTGGTCACGGCCAGCGCCACCGAGATCAGCTCCTTCCACGCCGCCCCGCTGCGCGACGGCCTCAAGTCGCTCCAGCTGGCCTTCCGCGAGGCGTCCCTCGTACCGGACGAGCCGGGCCAGGGCCCGGGCGAGAAGTTCACGGGCCCGGTCTACGCCTGACCTTCCACCGCAGGATTCCGCTTGTAGCCCGGAGGGCCGCCCGCCAGATGGCGCGGGCGGCCCTCCGGCGTACCCGGGGCCCGTACGGGCCCCCGCCTCAGCGCGTGAAGAGGGGTTCGCCCGGCGGGACCGGGGCGTCCGCCGGCAGCAGGGCCAGGTCCAGGCCGCGGACGAGGCGCCCGCGCAGGGTCTCGTCCGCCGCGAGGGCCTCGGCGACGCGGCGGACCGCCGGAGCGGCCGGCGCCCCTTCGGCCAGCACGACGGCGAGGATGCCGTCGGCGGAGTCCCCGCCGGGGCCGAGGTGGGCGCGGAGCACGGCCGACTCGGCGGCCACCGCGGCCCGTACCGCCGCGCGGACGGCCGGGTCGGCCAGCGGGCCGGCGTCGGTGCGGCCCTCGGCCAGCGCGAGCAGCGCCGGGCCGGTCAGCTGGTACGGGACGGGACCCGCCAGGTCGAGGACGAGCGTGTCGGCCTTCTCGTGCGCGGCGGCGGCCAGCGCCTGGTGCAGCGGGACCGCCACCGGGCGGGCCGCCGGGTCCCACAGGGCCAGCGAGGCCAGCGAGGTGAAGGCGGGCAGCGCCCGGCGGCTGCCGGCCGTCAGGGTGGGCACGGCCATGTCGCTGGTCTTCTCGCGCTTCAGCCCGGTCTCCGGGTCGGTCTCGACCTCGCCGAGCACCGCCACGACGGGCACCAGCAGCCGGGCGTCCTTCAGCGCCGCCAGCAGCTCGGGCTCGCGCGAGCGGTCCTCGGCCCAGGCGGCCAGGGCCGCGCTCAGCCGGGGATCGGCGGTGCCGTCGTCGTCGGAGAAACCGGGGTTCGGGATGTTCTTGGTGGCCACAATCAACCGACCCTATCCCGCCGTGCGGCGCGCGGGCGCCGGGCCAGCAGGGCCGCCAGCACCAGCAGCGCCGCTCCCCCGGCGACGGCCGCCGGGGCGGCCCCGCCGGAGCCCCGCCCGGCCGCGCGGACCGGGTCGGGGCCGGGGCCGAAGAAACGCCGCCCGGCCGGGACGGCGACGGGCAGCGGGCCCTCGGGCCGCAGCGCGCCGGCGGACTGGAGGGCCGCGACCGGGTCCACCGTGCCGTGGCCCCGGGCGTCGTCGCGGCCGCCGGCCGGGCGGGCGGTGGCGGTGTCCTCCAGCAGCTTCTTGACCTGCGCCGGTGACAGGCCCGGGTGGGCGGCCTTGACGAGGGCCACGGCGCCGGAGACGAAGGCGGCGGCGGCGCTGGTCCCCCAGCCCTCGTAGTAGGCCCGGTCCGGGTCGGCGATGACCACGTCCACACCCGGGGCGCTGACGGTGGCGTACCAGTGGCTGGTGGAGAAGGGGGCCTTGTGGCCCTGGCGGTCGACGGCGGCCACCGCGATGACACCGGGGTAGGCGGCCGGGTAGGAGGTGTGGTCGCCGCGTTCGCCGCCGTTGCCCGCGGAGGCGACGACGACCACGCCCTTGCCGAGGGCGTACTGGACGGCCTCGTCCTCGGCGGGCTCGTGGTGGGCGGAGTCGCTGTCGTCGCCGAGCGAGAGGTTGATCACGTCGGCGCCGTGGTCGGCGGCCCAGCGGATGCCCTCGGCGAGGGCGCCGGACTTGGAGTCGCGGGCCTTGGCGCGGCCCGGGTCGCCCTCCTCCAGGATCACCCGGACGGGGAGGATCTTCGCGTGGGGTGCGATCCCGAGGACGCCCTGCGAGCGGTCGGGGCCGTGTCCGTGGCCCGCGATGATGCCGGCCATCGCCGTGCCGTGGCGGGCCCAGGCGCGGTCGCCCCGGCCGGCGCCCATGCCGACCAGGTCGGTGCCGGCCAGGACCTGGCCGTCGAGGTCGGGGTGGGTGGCGTCCACGCCGGTGTCGAGGACGGCGACGGTGATCCCGTCGCCCTGGGTGATGCCCCAGGCTTCCTCGGCGCGCAGGGCCAGCAGGCCCCACTGGCGGTCGCGGATGGTGTCGGCGGCCGCGGGCGGGGCGACGGCGACGGCGAGGAGCGCGGCCAGCGCGGCGACGGCCCCGCCGGCCCGCAGGGCGGTCCTGCGCGGCGGCGCGGCCGGGTGTACGGCCGGGGCCGGCGGGGTGGTGCGGGTCATCGGAGGGTCTCCTGGCGGGGCTGCCGGGCCGCGGCGGCCTGCGCCGGGGGCGGGGGTGCGGCGAGGGCGCCGAGGGTGCGTTCGACGCGGACGGCGAGGGCCTTGGCCTCATGGCCCAGCCCCGCTTCGGCGACCGTTCCGGTGGCGCCCGGCCGGGCGGCCTCCTCGGCCGGGACGGGGGCGTCCATGGCGCGGCCGTCGGCGAAGGCGGAGACGGCGTAGACGACGGCGGGGGCCTCGGCGACGATCCCGGCCGTCCAGGCGGCCCGGCGGGAGTCGGCGTACTCGTAGGCGGGCGGGGCGGGGAGGCGGCCGCGCAGGCCGTCCATGGTGCGGGCGTCGGCCGGGGTGAAGACCAGGCCGACGGTGATCAGGCTGCTGCGGGTGGAGTCGGTGTAGGTGGCGCGGAGCACCCGGGTGCAGCCGGTGGCCGTCAGCGCCGCGCGCCAGTCGGCGGGCAGGGCGGCCGCGCAGTCCGCGTCGGGCGCGAGGGCGATCCGGGTCCAGGTGCGGCTCGCGCCGCCGGGGCCGGCCTCCCGGTCCTCCAGTACGGGCGGCAGGAGCCCGTCCGCGGGGGCGGTGTGCCAGAGCGAGGCGGCCGTGCGGTAGGCGGCGTCGGGGGGCAGCGGGCGGTGGCCGGCGCGGTACTGGCTCCACGTCGTGGCGGCGCCCCCGGCGAGGAGGGCGGAGCCGAGCAGGGCGCAGAGGGCGGCGGTGGTGACGCGGGCCGGGTGGCGGCGGGGCCCGGGGGGCGGGGGCGGCGGCTGGCCGGGGTCGTCCAGGACCTCGGTCCGCGGTGTCGTCGTGGTCATGCGGCGGCTCCGCCCCCCGTTCCGTACGGCTGCCTGCCCGTACTCTACGGGGCCCCGGAGGCGGCGGGTCCGGGGCGGTGGCCCCCTGGAGACCCCCTGGACCCCTACCCGGCGGTACGGCGGTCTGGCAAGCTGCCGCCCATGACTTCGGACCGGGCCCGGTACGACCGGGCGACCGCGCATCTCGACGCGCCCCTGGCCATCGTGGACCTGGACGCCTTCGACGCCAACGCCGATGACCTGGTGCGCAGGGCGGGCGGGAAGCCGGTCCGGGTGGCCAGCAAGTCCGTGCGGTGCCGGGCGCTCCTCGAACGGGTGCTGGCCCGGCCCGGGTTCGCGGGGGTCATGTCGTACACCCTCGCGGAGTCGCTGTGGCTGGCGCGGTCGGGGTTCGAGGACGTGCTGCTCGCGTATCCGTCCGCGGACCGGGCCGGGTTCGGGGAGCTGGCGGGGGACGCGAAGCTCGCCTCGGCCGTCACCGTGGTGGTCGACGACCCCGCGCAGCTGGACCTCATCGACCGTGCGCGCGCCGGAGGGGCCGAGGAGATACGGGTCTGCCTGGAGCTGGACACCTCGCTGCGGCTGCTCGGCGGGCGGGTACGGGTGGGGGCGCGGCGCTCGCCGCTGCGTGAGCCGGCCCAACTGGCGGAGCTGGCGCGCGCGGTGGCCTCCCGGCCGGGGTTCCGGGTGGTGGGGCTGATGGCGTACGAGGGGCACGTGGCCGGGGTCGGGGACGCGGTGGCGGGGCGGCCGGTGCGGTCGCGGATGATCCGGCTGATGCAGGGCGCGGCCCGCAGGGAGCTGGCCGCGCGGCGGGCCGAGGTGGTGCGGGCCGTGCGGTCGGTGGTGCCTGGGCTGGAGTTCGTCAACGGCGGTGGTACGGGGAGTGTGGCCGAGACGGCCGCCGAGGCCGCGGTGACGGAGATCGCGGCCGGTTCGGGGCTGTACGTGCCGCGGCTGTTCGACAACTACACCTCCTTCCGGGGGCGTCCGGCCGCGCTGTTCGCGCAGCCGGTGGTGCGCCGGCCGGGGGTGGGCGTGGTGACGGTGCTGGGCGGCGGGTATCCGGCGTCGGGGGCGGCGGGGCCGGACCGGCTTCCGGTGCCGTACCTGCCCGCGGGGCTGCGTTACGACCCGCAGGAGGGGGCGGGCGAGGTGCAGACCCCGCTGCTGGGCAGCCCGGCCGACGATCTGCTGATCGGCGACCGGGTCTGGTTCCGGCACGCGAAGGCCGGGGAGCTGTGCGAGCGGTTCGACACCCTCCATCTGGTGGCGGGTGACCGGGTCCGCGCGTCCGTCCCGACCTATCGCGGCGAGGGCCTGACGTTCCTTTAGGGGGTCCGCCGGCGGGTCCGCCTAGAGCGGGGTGACGTAGGCGCCGGAGATGCCGCCGTCGACCAGGAAGTCGGTGGCGTTGATGAAGGAGGAGTCGTCGCTGGCGAGGAAGGCCACGGCGGCGGCGATCTCGGTCGGCTCGGCGAAGCGGCCGAGCGGGATGTGCACCAGGCGGCGGGCGGCCCGCTCGGGGTCCTTGGCGAACAGCTCCTGGAGCAGCGGGGTGTTGACGGGACCGGGGCACAGGGCGTTGACGCGGATGCCCTCGCGGGCGAACTGGACGCCGAGTTCGCGGGACATGGCGAGGACGCCGCCCTTGGAGGCGGTGTAGGAGATCTGCGAGGTGGCGGCGCCCATGATCGCGACGAAGGAGGCGGTGTTGATGATGGAGCCGCGGCCCTGGCGCCGCATGTAGGGGAGGGCGGCCTTGCAGCAGAGGTAGACGGAGGTGAGGTTGACGTCCTGGACGCGGCGCCAGGCGTCGAGTTCGGTGGTGAGGATGGAGTCGTCGTCGGGGGGCGAGATGCCCGCGTTGTTGAAGGCGATGTCGACGGATCCGTAGGTGTCGAAGGCCGTCTGGAACAGGGCGTCGACCTGCTCCTTGTCGGTGACGTCGACCTGGACGAAGGTACCGCCCACCTCTTCGGCGGCGGCCTTGCCGGCGGCGGGGTCGATGTCGGCGCAGACGACGTTGGCGCCCTCGGAGGCCAGGCGGCGGGCGGTGGCGAGGCCGATGCCGCTGCCGGCTCCGGTGATGACGGCGGTACGGCCGACGAGGCGGCGGCAGACGATCTCGGTGTCAGTGGTCATGATGGGCTCAGTCCTCCGTGCTGATGAAGACGTTCTTGGTCTCGGTGAATGCGGTGAGGGCGTCGGGTCCGAGCTCGCGGCCGAGTCCGGACTGCTTGTATCCGCCGAAGGGGGTCCAGTAGCGGACGCTGCTGTGGGAGTTGACGGAGAGGTTGCCGGCCTGGACGGCGCGGGACACGCGCAGGGCGCGGCCGATGTCGCGGGTCCACAGGGAGCCGGAGAGGCCGTACTCGGTCGCGTTGGCCAGGCGTACGGCGTCCTCCTCGTCCTCGAAGGGGATCACGACGGCGACGGGTCCGAAGACCTCCTCGGTGGCCACCGGCGCGGCGGGGTCGACGTCGGTGACGAGCGTCGGCGGGTACCAGAAGCCGGGGCCCTCGGGGGCGGCGGCGCGGATGGTCTTCAGGTCGTCGGTGACGTAGCCGCGTACGCGCTCCCGCTGGGCGGCGGAGATGAGCGGGCCCACCTGTGTCCTCTCGTCGAGCGGGTCGCCGACGACCACCGAGGTGAGGGCGGGGGCGACCAGGTCGAGGAAGCGGTCGTACACGGAGCGCTGGACGAGGATGCGGGTGCGGGCGCAGCAGTCCTGGCCGGTGTTGTCGAGGTAGGCCATGGGGGCGGCGGCGGCCGCGGTGTCGAGGTCGGCGTCGGCGAAGACGATGTTGGGGCTCTTTCCGCCGAGTTCGAGGGTGACCCGCTTCACCCGGCCGGCGCACTTGGCCATGATCTGCTTGCCGACGCGGGTCGAGCCGGTGAAGACGATCTTCGCGACTCCGGGGTGTTCGACGAGGGCGTCGCCGGTGACGCCGCCGTGGCCGGGGAGCACCTGGAAGAGGTGTTCGGGGATCCCGGCTTCGAGGGCGAGTTCGGCGAGGCGCAGGGCGGTGAGCGGGGTGGTCTCGGCGGGCTTGAGGAGGACGGCGTTCCCGGCGGCGAGGGCGGGGGCCAGGGCCCAGGCGGCGATCGGCATCGGGAAGTTCCAGGGGGCGATCACCCCGATGACGCCGAGGGGTTCGAGGAAGGTGACGTCGATGCCCCCGGCGACGGGGATCTGGCGTCCGGAGAGGCGTTCCACTCCCCCGGCGGCGAAGTCCAGCAGGTCGCGGACGTTGCCGGCCTCCCAGCGGGCGTTGCCGAGGGTGTGGCCGGCTTCGCGGACCTCCAGGCGGGCCAGCTCCTCCAGGTGTCCGTCGACGACGGCGGCGAAGCGGCGCAGGATCCGGGCCCGGTCGGCGGGGGCGGCGGCGGCCCAGCCGCGCTGGGCGGCGGTGGCGCGTGCGACGGCGGCGTCGACGTCGTCCCGTGTGGCGGCCGGGACGGTGGCGACGAGTTCCTCGGTGGCCGGGTTGAGCACCCTCAGGTGGGAGGGGTCCAGCGCTTCGGACACGGGGTGCCTTTCTGAGGTGGGGGCGGGGGCCGGTTACAGGCGTTCGAAGGAGCGGCGGCGTTCCCAGTCGGTCACCGCGGAGTCGTAGGCGTCGAGTTCGACGCGGGCCATGTTGCGGTAGTGGGCGACGACCTCGGGGCCGAAGGCGGCCTTGGCGATCTCGCTGTTCTCCCACAGTTCGGCGGCCTCGCGCAGGGTGGCGGGGACGTGGGCGAAGTCGGCGGTGTAGGCGTTGCCGGTGCACGCC
Organism: Streptomyces sp. NPDC006687; assembly: GCF_040636215.1. Taxonomy (NCBI): domain Bacteria; kingdom Bacillati; phylum Actinomycetota; class Actinomycetes; order Kitasatosporales; family Streptomycetaceae; genus Streptomyces; species Streptomyces sp. NPDC006687. Next base: position 131,748 of record NZ_JBEYJJ010000012.1, read on the forward strand.
TCGGGCAGTTCGAGGCGGTTCTCGACGCCGTAGAGGCCGGCCGCGACCAGGCCGGCGACGGCGAGGTAGGGGTTGACGTCGCCGCCGGGGAGGCGGTTCTCGAAGCGCATGGAGCGCCCGTGCCCGACCACGCGCAGGGCACAGGTCCGGTTGTCCACGCCCCAGGCGACGGCGGTCGGGGCGAAGGATCCCGGGCGGAAACGCTTGTACGAGTTGATGTTCGGGGCGTAGAGAAGGGAGAAGTCGCGCAGCGCGGCCAGCTGGCCGGCCAGGAAGTGCCGCATCAGGGGGGACATACCGCCCGGGCCGTCGCCGGCCATGGCGTTGCGTCCGTCGGAGTCGTTGAGCGAGAGGTGGATGTGGCAGGAGTTGCCCTCGCGCTCGTCGAACTTGGCCATGAAGGTGAGCGAGACGCCTTCCTGGGAGGCGATCTCCTTGGCTCCGGTCTTGTAGACGGAGTGCTGGTCGCAGGTGGTGAGCGCCTCGTCGTAGCGGAAGGCGATCTCGTGCTGGCCGAGGTTGCACTCGCCCTTGGCGGACTCCACGACCAGGCCGGCGGTCTGCATCTCGGTGCGGATGCGGCGCAGCAGGGGTTCGATGCGGCCGGTGCCGAGGACGGAGTAGTCGATGTTGTACTGGTTGGCGGGGGTCAGGCCGCGGTAGTCGGCGTTCCACGCCTGTTCGTAGGTGTCCTGGAAGACCAGGAACTCCAGCTCGGTGCCGACCATGGCGGTGTAGCCGAGTCCGGCGAGGCGGTCGAGCTGGTGGCGCAGGATCTGGCGGGGCGCGGCGACGACGGGGGTGCCGTCGTGCCAGGCGAGGTCGGCGAGGACGAAGGCGCTGCCGGGGTTCCAGGGGATGCGGCGCAGGGTGGCGAGGTCGGGGTGCATGGCGAAGTCGCCGTAGCCGCGGTCCCAGGAGGACATCTCGTATCCGTCGACGGTGTTCATGTCGGTGTCGACGGCGAGGAGGTAGTTGCAGCCCTCGGTGCCGTGGTCGAGGACCTCGTCCAGGAAGAACGGGGCGGCGAACCGCTTGCCCTGGAGGCGTCCCTGCATGTCGGGGAAGGCCAGGACGACGGTGTCGATCTCACCGCTGGCGACGAGGGCGCGAAGCTCCTCGGGCGCGAGCGGCGGCTTGCGGTCTACCACGGGGATCTCTCCTTCGGTGAGCCGAGGGGGCCTAAGGTATTGAACAGAACCATTGCTTGGGAAGGGGAGGAGTCAAGATGACCGACACGGCGGACGACGGGGGCGCGGTCGCACGGCTGAATCCCGTGCTGCGGCAGGTGCGGGCGGGCAACGGTTTCGAGGAGGCGCTCGAACAGATCCTCCAGGTGGTCCGGCTGGGTCTGGTGCCGGGCGGCGAACGGCTCCCGCCCGAGCGGGAGCTGGCCGAGCGGATGGGAATCAGCCGGGTCACCCTGCGCGAGGTGCTGAAGGTGCTCCAGGACCAGGGCCTGGTCGAGGCGCGGCGCGGCCGGTACGGGGGGACGTTCGTGCGGGCCCGCCCCGGCACCCCGGCCGGCGCGGCCGAGGAGGAGCTGCGGCGGCGGGTGGCGGGGGTGGACATCGAGGACGTGCTGCGCTTCCGCGAGGTGCTGGAGGTGGGGGCGGCCGGGCTGTGCGCGGCGCAGGGGCTCTCCGAGGAGGGGGCCGAGCGGCTGCTGGGCGCGCTGGCCGCCACCCACGACGCCCCGCTGTCCGAGTACCGCCGCCAGGACACCCTGTTCCACCTGGCGCTGTGCGAACTGGCCGGCTCCGCGAGCCTGACGGCCCAGTACGCGGCCGTCCGGGCCCGGGTGAACGACCTGCTGGACTGCATCCCGCTGCTGGTGCGCAACCTGGAGCACTCCCAGCAGCAGCACAGCGCCCTGGTGGAGGCGGTGCTGGAGCGGGACGCGGAGGCGGCGCGGGCGGTGATGCGCGAGCACTGCTGCGGTACGGCGGCCCTGCTGCGCGGATTCCTGACCTGAGGGGCACGGGGGGCGGGAGAGGTTTTCGTAACCCCTGTTTAACGCAGGGGTCTTGCGCGCCCCCCGCTCTTGACGCAAAGGTACGCCTCACAACCATTGCACGCCTCACCCCCGTTGCCCCGAGGCCCCAGGCAGGAGCGCACATGGCCGAAGACACCGCATCCGCGCCGCCCGAACACCCGCCGGCCGCCGTATCCGGCGCCGACGCCGAGTACCTCGAACGCCGGACCCTGCGCCGCGGCAGCGCCGGCTGGCTGCTGCTGACCGGGCTCGGCGTGGCCTACGTGGTCTCCGGGGACTTCTCCGGCTGGAACGTGGGCCTGTCCAAGGGCGGCTTCGGCGGCCTGGCCCTGGCCACCGTGCTCATGGGCACGATGTACGCCTGCCTGGTCTTCTCCCTCGCCGAGCTGTCCACCGTCCTGCCCACGGCGGGCGGCGGCTACGGCTTCGCCCGCCGTGCGCTGGGCCCCTGGGGCGGCTTCCTCACCGGTACCGCGATCCTCATCGAGTACGTCCTGGCCCCGGCGGCGATCGTCATCTTCATCGGCGACTACGTCGAATCACTGGGCCTGTTCGGCCTGACCTCCAGCTGGCCGGTCTACCTCGGGTGCTTCGTCGTCTTCATCGGCGTCCACCTGTGGGGCGTGGGCGAGGCCCTGCGCTTCAGCCTGGTCGTCACCGCCGTCGCCGTCGCCGCCCTGCTCGTCTTCGCCGTCGGGGCGCTCACCGATTTCGACCCGGGCTCCCTCGACGACATCGCCGTCGACCCCGGCGCGTTCGGCTCCGGATCGTGGCTGCCCTTCGGCGTCCTCGGCATCTGGGCCGCGTTCCCCTTCGGCATGTGGTTCTTCCTCGGCGTCGAGGGCGTGCCGCTGGCCGCCGAGGAGGCCAAGGACCCGGTCCGTTCCATGCCGAAGGCCCTGGCCATCTCCCTGGGCATCCTGACCCTCCTGGCCCTGGTCACCTTCCTCGCCGCCACCGGCGCCCACGGCGCCGACGCCGTGAAGAGCGCCGGGAACCCGCTGGTCGTGGCCCTGGAGGGGGACGGCGGCCCCACCGCCCTGAGCCGTTTCGTCAACTACGCGGGCCTCGCCGGCCTGGTCGCCTCCTTCTTCTCCCTCATCTACGCCGGCTCGCGCCAGCTGTTCGCCCTCTCCAGGGCCGGGTACCTGCCGCGCTTCCTGTCGCTCACCTCCCGGCGCAAGGCCCCGTACCTCGGACTGGTGATCCCCGGTGCGATCGGTTTCGCCCTCGCGGCGGCCACCGGCAACGGGGCGCGGATGCTGAACGTCGCCGTGTTCGGGGCGACCATCTCCTACGCCCTGATGGCCCTCTCGCACATCGTGCTGCGCCGCCGCGAGCCCGGCCTGGAGCGCCCGTACCGCACGCCCGGAGGGGTCCTGACCTCGTCCGTCGCCTTCGTGCTCGCCCTTTCGGCGCTGGTCGCCACCTTCCTGGTGGACATCGACGCGGCCCTGATCGCCCTGGCCGTGTACGCCGTCGCCCTCCTGTACTTCGCCTGCTACAGCCGCCACCGCCTGGTGGCCTCGGCGCCCGAGGAGGAGTTCGCGGCGCTGGCGCGAGCCGAGGCGGAGTTGACCCGCGACTGAAATCCTGCTCCCGCACCCCGTTCCGCTGTCCGGCACCCCTGGAGGTAACACCGTGCCCAGGCCCCTCATCGGCATTACCACCTATGTGGAGCAATCCACCCGCTACGGGGTGTGGGACCTTCCCACCTCCCTCGTCCCGACCGGCTACTACGAGCTGGTCCAGGCGGCGGGCGGCTCGGCCGTCCTGCTGCCGCCGGACGAACCGGAGCGGGCGGCGGAGGTGCTGGCACGGGTGGACGGGCTCGTCGTCGCCGGCGGCCCGGACCTCGACCCGGTCCGGTACGGGGCCCCGCGCGACCCCCGTACGGGCGCCCCCGCGACGGTCCGGGACGAGTGGGAACTGGCCCTGCTGCGGGCCGCCCTGGAGGACGGCCTGCCGCTGCTGGGCATCTGCCGGGGGATGCAGGCGCTGAACGTGGCGCTGGGCGGCACGCTGGTCCAGCACATCGACGGCCACTTCGACACCCCCGGCGTCAGCTCCTGGCACCCCGTCACCCCGGTGGCGGGCACCCGGTACGCGGAGCTGGTGCCGGAGGTCGCGGAGGTCCCGACGTACCACCACCAGGCGGTGGAGCGGCTGGGCCGGGGGCTGGTGGTCTCGGCGTACGCGGAGGACGGCACGGTGGAGGCGGTCGAACTCCCCGAGCGGGACCGGTGGGTGCTGGGCGTGCAGTGGCACCCCGAACGGGACAAGGACACCCGGGTGATGGCCGCCCTCATCGAGGCGGCCGTCGCCCGTACGGCGGTACCGGTGGCCTGACGGCGCGGGCGGGCCGCGCGGGGTTCCCCTCCGGGCGGTCCGCGGCACGAATGGCCCCGCGGGTGGTCGGGGCGCACCCTGGAAGGGTGCGGACGGAAGCCAGCGCAGAGCGCACCGGCAGGGTGTCCAGGTTCCTGGAGAGCCCGGTCGTCGGGATGGCCCCGTGGATCATCTTCTCCCTGCTGGTGGGCCCGGGACGGTTCGAGATCGCGGTCGGGATCGCCCTGGGCGCCTCCCTCGTCCTGATCGGCCTCGGCCGGTGGGTGCACCGCGGGACCTCCTGGAAGCTGCTGGAGCTGGCGGACGTGGTCTTCTTCGCCGCGATGGCCGTCGTCGGAGTCCTGGCGGACGCGGGCACGCTGCGCTGGCTGGAGACCTACGCGGGCGAGGTGTCGAACCTCGCCCTCACTGTCATCGCCTTCGGCTCGATGGCGCTACGCATGCCGTTCACCCTCCAGTACGCCCGCGAACAGACCGACCCCGCGCTGTGGCACACGCGCGCCTTCCTGCGCACCAACTACGCGATCACCGGGGCGTGGGGGCTGGCCTTCCTGGTGGCGGCCCTGGCGGGCGGCTTCGGGGACCTGTTGCTGCACGACCCGGACAACCTCTGGACCGGCTGGATCATCCAGATCCTGGCGATCGTCGCCGCCCTGCGGTTCACCGCCTGGTACCCGGAGGTCGTCCGCGCCCGCGCCCGGGGCGAGGCCGGACCGGGGTGGGCCTCCCTGCTGCTGCCGCTGGCGGGGCTGCTGGTGCCGCTCGGCATCGCGGTGCTGGTCTTCGACGGCGGGGTGTGGTGGCTGGGCGTGGCCCTGATCGCGGCGGGCGCCGTCCTGACGAAGGCGCTCCGCGGCTAGGTCCGTCTCTTCCGCCCTACCGGCGCCGGGTCAGGGACAGCAGGTCGCGCGCCGGTCCCGCCGGGCGGGATCCGGTGGGCCAGACGGCCCGCAGGTCGCGGGCCAGGGCGGCCCCGGACACCGGCACGGGGACCAGACGGCGGGCGGCGAGTTCCTCCACCAGCGCGAGCTCCGACAGCACGCACGGCCCCGCCCCGCCCAGCGCCGCCGCCTTGACGGCGGTCGTGGACGCCAGCTCCAGCAGCGGCTGGGCCAGCCCCCCGACCGGGGCCAGCGCCGCGTCCAGGACCTGCCGCGTCCCCGACCCCCGCTCCCGCAGGATCAGCGGGGTCGCCGCCAGCTCGGCCGGCTCCACCCCGCGCGAGCGCCGCGCCCAGGGGTGCGCCGGGGCCACCGCCACCACCAGGCGGTCCTGGGCGATGACGGCCGAGTCCAGGCCGTCCGGGACGCTCAGCCCCTCCACGAACCCCAGGTCGGCCTCGTGCGCGAGGACCCGCTGGGCCACGTCCGCCGAGTTCCCGGCGTGCAGCGAGACCGCCGTGCCCGGCCGCTCCCCGCGCAGCGCGATCAGCCACCCGGGCAGCAGGTACTCGGCGATGGTCATACTGGCCGCCACCCGCAGGCGCGAGTCCCGCCGCCCGCGCAGCGCCTGCGCGCCCGCGTCGAACGCCTCGGCCGCCTCCACCACCCGCCGGGCCCAGTCCGTGACCAGCGCGCCCTCGGCCGTCAGCGTCGAGCCGCGCGGCGAACGGTCCACGAGGGCGACCCCCAGCCGGGTCTCCATCGCGCGGATCCGGCTGCTGGCCGCCGGCTGGGTGATGCCCAGGCGGCGTGCCGCCCCGCTCAGACTGCCGAGCCGCGCCACCGCGAGCAGCAGCTCCAGCGCGCCCAGGTCCGGCACTCGATGTGCGAGCGGAACCGTCTCCTCGTTACCCATAACCCCAGTTTATGACCTGATAGACATATGACCTCTGCCGTACGGCCCTGCCCGACGGGACGCTGGACGCATGGTCACCACCGCCCCCCTCCCCTTCCGGACCGCCGCCCCCGCCGCTCCCCGGGCCCACAAGGCCCCGCGGCTGCGCGATCTCGGCCCGAACTGGTACGCCTCGGTCATGGGCACGGCGATCATCGCCAACGCCGGAGCGGCCCTTCCCTACCAGCTGCCGGGCCAGCGCGCCCTCTGCACACTCCTGTGGGCACTGGCCGCCGTGGCCCTGGCCGTCCTGCTCACCGCCCGCGCCGGGCACTGGCTCCACCACCGTGACCAGGCCCGCGCCCACCTCCTCGACCCCGCCGTGGCCCCCTTCTACGGCTGCCTGTCGATGGCCCTGCTGGCCGTCGGCGCCGGGACGCTCCTCGTCGGCAAGGACCTGATCGGCACCGGCGCCGCCGTCGCCGCCGACACCGTGCTGTTCACCGCCGGCACCGCCGTGGGGCTGGTCATGGCCGTCGTGGTGCCCTACCTGATGGTGGTCCGCCACAAGGCCGAGGTCGCGCAGGCCAGCCCCGTCTGGCTGCTGCCCGTGGTGGCACCCATGGTCTCCGCCGCCGTCGGCCCCCTGCTCGTCCCCCACCTGCCCGTCGGACAGCCCCGCGAGGCCCTGCTGCTGGCCTGCTACGCGATGTTCGGCTGCAGCCTGCTCGCCGTCCTGCTGCTGCTCCCCCTGGTCCTGGGCCGGCTGATCACCCAGGGCCCCCTGCCCCTGGCGCTGACCCCGGCCCTGTTCCTGGTCCTCGGCCCCCTCGGCCAGTCGACCACCGCCGTCAACCAGCTCGCCGACGTCGCCCCCGGCGCCATCGACGCCCCCTACGCCCGGGCGCTGGGCGCCTTCGCGGTGGTCTACGGGGTCCCGGTCATGGGCTTCGCCCTGCTGTGGCTGGCCCTGGCGGCCGCGATGCTGGTCCGGGCCGCCCGGCGGGGCATGGGCTTCGCGATGACCTGGTGGGCGCTGACCTTCCCCGTCGGCACCTGTGTGACCGGCGCGGCCGGGCTGGCCCGGCACACCGGGCTGGACGCCTTCGCCTGGCTGGCCGCGGCCCTGTTCGCGGGCCTGGTCACCGCCTGGGTGCTCGCCGCCGGGCACACCCTGCGCGGTCTGTTCACCGGCCGCCTGCTGCCCGCGACCCGGCAGCCGCTCGCCGCTAGTCGCTAGCCGCGCAACGCCGTCCGCAGGGCCGCCGCCAGCACCCTGGGCGCTTCCACCAGCGAAGGCCCGTACCAGGTGAGGTGGCGGCCGCTGACCAGCGCGGCGGGCAGCCCGGGGAAGGCTTCCGGGCCGTCGTCCGCGGTGAAGCGGTACGGCTCGTCGGGGAGCACCACCAGATCGCAGCCGCTGCCCGCGAGCTCCGGGGCCGGCACCCTCGGATACCGCTCGGGGTGGCCGGCGTAGGCGTTGCGCACCCCGAGCCGGGCGAGGAGATCGCCCGCGAAGGTGTCCCGGCCCAGCACCATCCACGGCCGCCGCCACACCGGTACGCAGGCGGTGAAGGAGCCGAGGGGCTCCACGGCCTCCCACGCCTCCTCCGCCCGGTCCAGCCACCCGGGCCGCTCCAGCGCCAGCGCCCCCACCAGCAGCCGGTCCAGCTCCCGGAACGCCTGCGGCAGGTCGCGGATCTCGGTGACCAGCACCTCCAGCCCGGCCGCGCGCAGCGCCTCCAGGTCGGCGGGCCGGTTCTCCTCCTCGTTGGCGATCACCAGGTCCGGGCGCAGCTCCGCCACGGCCCGCACGTCGGGGTTCTTGGTCCCCCCGATCCGACGCACCCGCCCCAGGTCCGCCGGGTGGGAGCACCAGTCGGTCGCCCCGGCCAGCAGGCCCGGGGCGCTCCGCGCGACCGCCTCGGTCAGGGAGGGCACCAGCGAGACGACGCGCACCGGCTCAGCGCCCTGGCGAGGGGGGCTCGGAGGTGGCGTGGATGTGCTCGCCGACGGCCACGACCAGCAGCCGGGTGTCGTCGCTGACCGCCCTCCAGCGGTGGCGCACCCCGCCGGAGAGGAACAGCGCGTCCCCGCTCTCCAGCCGGTAGGCGCGGCCCTCGGCCTCCACCTGGCAGGCGCCGGAGACCACGTACATCAGCTCGTCGTTGCGGTGCTGGTACTCGCGGCCGGCGTCCTGGTCGCCGTTGAACTCCAGCGCGTGCAGCTGGTGGTGGCCGCGCACCAGGGGGCGTACGCCGTGGACGGGCGCGAGCCCGGACTCGTCGCCGGCCCGTACCAGGTCCACCGTGCGGGCGGTGTCGGAGGCGGCGAGCAGGTCGACCGCCGTGGTCTCCAGGGCGTCCGCGACCCGCTCCAGCGAGCGCATGCTGGGGCGGGCGCGTTCGTTCTCTATCTGGCTGAGGAAGGGCACGGAGAGCCCGCTGCGCGCGGACACCGCGGCCAGCGTGAGGTGGAGCGCACGCCGCCGTTTGCGTACGGCGACACCCACCCGCAGCGGCTGGTCCTTGGCGTCCTTCTCCTTGTCGTGCCTGTCCGGGTCGTCGGCGCCGGGCGCGCCCGCCCGGGCGCCGCCGAATTCCGGGCCGTCCGTGGCGTCCGTGGCGTCCGCGATGCTTCCGTCTTCCTTGCCGTTCATGTCGGGGCTGCCCTCCCCTACCCGTGGTCGCACATCGGTGTGCTGTAAGCACCTTACGCAGCAACCGCCCCCGGAATCCCGCGCAAGGGGGCTCCGGGCCGTTCCCCGGCCGGTTTCCGTACCCGTCCCGTCACCGAGCGTGACCCTGGCCGGCCCGCCAGAGCACACGGTCGCCGTCGAGGATCACCGCGTCACCGCCCGGGCGGACCAGCAGCCGGGCCCCGGGGTGGCCGGCGGTGCCGCTGCTCCAGACGGCCTCACCGTCCGCGGTGCGCACGGTGAGCTCCCCGTCGCGGGAGAAGACGGCGTCGGCTCCCTTGCCGGCGGTCGCGGCGCTCCACTGGCGGGCGCCGGAGGGGTCGAGGAGGACGAGGTCCCCGTCGGCGGTGAGGGACAGCCGGGCGGCGCCGGCGTCGAGGACGTCGCCGGGGCGCAGGACGGTGCCGGGGTGGACCTCCACGCGGACGTCGAGCCGGCCTTCGGCGAGCTCGCGCAGCATGGACACGGAGGGGGTGAAGGCGTAGAGGGCGCCCTCGGTGCGGACGAACCGGCCGAAGCGCAGGGTGGTGGCACGGCTGCCGCCCTCGGACTCGCGCTCGAAGGCGACCGGGGAACCCGGGCCGAGGACGGGGTCGGCGCCGGTGCGCGGGGTGCGTCCGGCCGGGAAGTCGGCCTCGTTGATCCACTTCTTGGCCACGAACTCGAACTGCTGGACGAGGTCGGCCTGGTAGCCGATGAAGACCAGCCCGCGCGAGGCCCCGTTCGTCCCGCGGCCCGGCTCCTGCTTCGGGTCGTACGCCGGTCCGTACGGGATGCCGCGGCGAATGATGCGGCGGTTGTCGAGTGCGGCGGGGTCCAGCGGGGGCCGGCCCGGGACGGCGACGAGGCCGTCGCGCGGGTTGCCCTTGCGGATGTGGGCGAACAGCGGGGTGCGCCAGCCCTGCGGGTCGTCGTGGTACGAGAGGAGGGCGTCCGGGTCGGCGCCGACGGGGCAGGGCTGTTCGGCGAGCGGGCAGCCCGCGACGGGGGCGCCGCCGGGCCAGCGGCCCACCAGCCGGGCGGCGAGCCAGGTGTCGGTGGCGTCGTCGGGGGCGACGCCGGCCCGCTTGAGGTCGGCCAGCCGCTCCCGGGCCTGCGCCCACCAGCCGGGCACGTCCTGGGCGAGCCGGCGGACCACCTGGAAGGAGCCCCCGGTGGCCCAGGCGGGCAGCCCGGCGGGCCGTCGGCCGGCCCGTTCGTGTCCGACGACGAACTCCCCGGCCGGGACCAGCCGCGCGCCGGGCTTGCCCAGGACGGTGCTGCCGGTCGCCGGGTCGGGGGCGTGGAAGCCGAGGACGCCGGGCTGGCTGATGCCGTCGGTGAACCCGAAGTGCTCGTGGCCGCGCAGCGCCCCGGGCAGGGTGCCGCCGTCCTGCCGGAAGACCAGCACGCCCTGCGCGGGCCCCAGGGAACGCTGGTGGCGGTCGACGGCCTCGGAGAGCTTGCGCGGGTCGTCCGCGGCGAGGTTGAGGATCGCGTGCACGGCGCGGTGCGGCCCCTCGCCGCCGAACACCCAGGAGTCGGGGGCGCTGTCGCCGGTGTCCCCGAGGGCTTCGGCCCGCTGGGCGGGGCCCTGGGCGAAGGCTTCGGCGGTGCTGCCGGGCGGCAGCGCGGGGAAGGGGTCGCGGCCGGCGAGGAAGCGCAGCCCGGCGTGGGTGAGGGAGAGCCCGGTCCACTGGGCCGACAGGGAGGCGGGGTCGGTGCCGCCCGCCTTGACGCGGGCGGCGCTGAAGGCGGCGTTGAACTGCGCCATCTCCGCGGTGGTGGAGATCTCCGGCAGCAGCCGGCGCAGCCAGCGGCGGGCCAGGACCGGCTCGCGGAAGCGCAGCATCAGCAGGCAGGCGTGGTCCTTGCGGGAGCCCGCCAGGATGTCGCCCTGGATGTCGCGGTCCAAGCGCAGCGGGAGCACCGCGGGGTCCGCGGCGGCGGGCGACGGCGCTTCGTCGGCCGGCGGGGCGGCGGGCGGCGGGGACGGCTGCGGGGCCCGGGCCGGGGCGGCCGCGGCGGCGGTGCGCGGGCACACGGCGAGCGCGGCGGCGGCCACCGCCCCGGCCCGGATGACGGTCCTGCGGGCGGGGACGGCGGGGGGCGGGACGGCGGCATCCATCGGGGCTCCTGGGTGTGGCTCGCACGGGAACCGGGCGGGGCCGAGCGCCCGTCCGGTGATCAAACCCTCCGCGAGGGAGCACGGGCGCGCGCGCCGGAGGCACTGTTCGAGTGAGGGGGACCCCCCGTCCGAGGTCACGGGCGGCAGCCCGGCGGGTTACGGCATCATCGCCTCCATGACGACACGACGGCTGATGCTGCTGGACACCGCATCCCTCTACTTCCGCGCCTACTTCGGCGTCCCGGAATCGGTGAAGGCGCCGGACGGCACCCCGGTCAACGCCGTGCGCGGGCTCCTGGACTTCATCGGCCGGCTGGTGCAGGACCACCGCCCCGACGACCTGGTGGCCTGCATGGACGCCGACTGGCGGCCGCACTGGCGGGTGGAGCTGATCCCCTCGTACAAGGCGCACCGGGTGGCGCGGCTCTCCGAGTCGGGCCCGGACGTGGAGGAGACCCCGGACACCCTCGCCCCGCAGGTCCCGATCATCGAGGCGGCGCTGGACGCGTTCGGCATCGCCCGGGTGGGTGTCGCCGGGTACGAGGCGGACGACGTGATCGGCACCCTCACGGCCCGGGCCACCGGCCCGGTGGACATCGTCACCGGCGACCGGGACCTCTACCAGCTGGTGGACGACGCCCGCGAGCGCCGCGTCCTGTACCCGCTCAAGGGCGTGGGCACCCTCCAGATCACCGACGAGGCATGGCTGCGCGAGAAGTACGGGGTGGACGGCCCCGGCTACGCGGACCTGGCGCTGCTGCGCGGGGACCCGAGCGACGGCCTGCCGGGCGTCCCGGGCGTCGGGGAGAAGACCGCCGCGAAGCTGCTGGAGGCGTACGGGTCCCTGGCCGGAATCATCGCGGCCGTCGACGACCCGAAGTCGAAGCTGACCCCCACGCAGCGCAAGCGGCTGGACGAGGCCCGCTCCTACCTTGCGGTGGCACCGAAGGTCGTCCAGGTGGCCTCGGACGTCCCGCTGCCCGCGTTCGACCCGGCCCTCCCCCGGACCCCCGCTCGACCCGAGATGGTCGAGGCCCTCGCCCATCGGTGGGGTCTGGGAGGAGCAGTGACACGCCTGAGCAGCGCGCTGCGCCCTTGAGGTGCTAACTTAGGTAATCCTAAGCTTCGTGAGCGTCAGGGGAGACACCGTGGCAGAAGGACGCGCCCGCACCGTCGGCACCGCAGTCGTCGTACGCACCGAACGGCTGACACCGCACATGGTGCGCCTCGTGCTGGGCGGCGACGGGCTGGCCGGATTCGGCGCGGGCGCGTACACCGACCACTACGTCAAGCTGCTCTTCGCGCCGGAGGGCGTGAGCTACGCCGAGCCGTGGGACCTGGAGGCGATCCGGGCGACGCACCACCGCGAGTCGTGGCCGCGCCAGCGCGCGTACACCGTCCGCGCCTGGGACCCGGCGCGGCGGGAGCTGACCCTGGACTTCGTCGTCCACGGCGACGAGGGCCTCGCGGGCCCCTGGGCCGCCCGCGTCCAGCCCGGCGAGCGGGTCCACTTCCTCGGGCCGGGCGGCTGCTACGCCCCCGACCCCACCGCCGGCTGGCACCTGCTCGCGGGCGACGAGAGCGCGCTGCCGGCGATCGCCGCCTCGATGGAGCGGATGCCGCCGGGCGCCCAGGTGTACGCCTTCGTGGAGGTCGACGGTCCGGCGGACGAGCAGGACATCGCCACCCCGGACGGCATCACCCCGCTCTGGCTCCACCGGGGGGACCGCCCGGTGGGCGAGGCCCTGCTGGAAGCGGTCACCGGCCTGCACTTCCCGTCGGCGGACGTCCACGCCTTCGTCCACGGCGAGGCGGGCTTCGTCAAGGAGCTCCGCCGCCATCTCCGCCTGGACCGGGGCGTCGCACGCGAACGCCTGTCCATCTCCGGCTACTGGCGCCTCGGCGAGACGGACGAGGGCTGGCGGGCGATCAAGCGGGACTGGAACGCCACGGTGGAAGCCGAACAGGACACCCGCACCCCGGCCGCCGCCTAGCCGGGGCTCCGCCCCGGACCCCGTTCGCTGGCGCGGCCCCAAACACGGCGCTACCGCGCCCGCGGCGGAGCCCCTGGGGGCACCTCCCGGCGGTAGCTGGGGGAGGAACGGTGGAAGGGCGGGTAGGGGACCTCGCCCCGCGCAGCGGCAGCCGGCCCGCGCGCCGAAACCACCCGAACGGCACACAATGGCGACATGCGTACGCACCGCGCCGCCGCGTTCGCCGGGGCGGCCCTCCTCCTGACGGCCGCCACGGCCGGCACCGCGGCGCGCTCCGCCGCGGCGGAGCCCACCCCGGCTCCACCGCCAGAGCCCCGCATCAGCGACTCCGCCGTCGCCACGGCGCTGACCCGCCTCGACGCCACCGTCGCAGACGTCATGCGCCGTACCGGCATCCCCGGTGTAGCGGTGGCCGTCGTCCACCACGACAAGGTGCTCTACCTCAAGGGCTTCGGCGTCCGCCGCACCGGCGAGCCCGCCCGCGTCGACCCCGACACCGTCTTCCAGCTGGCCTCCGTCTCGAAGCCGCTCTCCTCCACCGTCGTGGCCGGTGCCCTCCCCGACCCCGCCGCCTGGGACAAGCCCCTCGGCTCCGCCCTGCCCGGCTTCGCGCTCAAGGACCCCTGGGTGACCTCCCACGTCACCCCCGCCGACCTGTTCTCCCACCGCACCGGCCTGCCCGACCACGCCGGCGACCTCCTGGAGGACCTCGGCTATGACCAGGCGTACATCCTCGGCCACCTCCGCGAGGAGCCCCTCACCCCCTTCCGCGCGAGCTACGCCTACACCAACTTCGGCCTCACCGCCGCCGCCGAGGCCGTCGCCCGCGACCACGGCACCACCTGGCAGAAGCTCAGCGCGGACACCCTCTTCAAGCCCGCCGGCATGACGCGCACCAGCACCGAGTTCTCCGCCTTCGCGACCGCCTCCGACCGCGCCTACGGCCATGTGAAGACCGGCACCGCGAAGAACGGCGCCGCCACCTGGAGCCCCCGCTTCGTCCGCGACGCCGACGCCCAGGCCCCGGCCGGCGGGGCCAGTTCCACCGCCCGGGACATGGCCCGCTGGCTGCGCCTCCAGCTCGGCGACGGCGTCCTCGACGGGAAGCGGATCATCCCCGCCGACGGCCTGAACCGCACCCGCCTGCCCGAGATCGTCTCGCAGGCCCAGACCTTCCGCGGGGTCCCGCAGTTCTACGGGCTCGGCTGGAACGTCAGCTACGACGAGGCCGGCCGGCTGCGCCTGGGCCACTCCGGCGGCTTCGAACTCGGCGCCAACACCAACGTCACCCTGCTCCCGCTCGAACAGCTCGGCATCGTCGTCCTGACCAACGCGGCCCCGGTCGGCCAGGCCGACGCGATCGCCCTGGACTTCTTCGACACCGCCGAGCACGGCAAGCCGACCGCCGACTGGCTGGCCCTGACCGGCGCGCTGTACGCGCAGGAGCTGAACGAGGGCCACCGCTCCGCCACCGACTACGCCCACCCCCCGGCCGGCGCCCGCCCCGCCCGCGCGGCGACCACCTACACCGGCACCTACGGCAACGCCTTCTACGGCCCCCTCACCGTCACCGCCGACGCCAAGGGCGCTCTCACCCTCTCCCTCGGCCCCAAGCCCCTGCGCTTCCCCCTCACCCACTACGACGGCGACACCTTCAGCTTCGTGACCACCGGCGAGAACGCCGTCGGCCGCACGGGGGTGATCTTCTCCGACGGCAAGGTCCGCATCGAGTACCTGGACGCCGAGCACCTGGGCACCTTCACCCGGCAGTAGCCGCCTACCCTGGTCCCGGTGAGCCGCAGATCCCACATCCCGCCCGCGCCCCTCCCCCAGCAGGAGGGCATCGACCCGGTCCGGATGCGCCTTCCCCCCGACCCCGAGGGCCGCTGGCCACGGCTGGGCGACTACCTGACCGAGCGCTACGCCGGCACGCGCGGCGCCGAGTCCATGGCCCGGCTCCTCGCCGGCGGCCGGGTCCTGGGCGAGGGGGGCAGGGTGCTGCGGCCGCAGGACCCCTACGAGCCCGGCGGCTGGCTCTGGTTCCACCGGGACATGCCGGCCGAGCCGCCCGTGCCCTTCCGGATCCGCGTCGTCCACCGCGACCGGCACCTCCTGGTGGTGGACAAACCGCACTTCCTGGCGACCACCCCGCGCGGCAGCCACGTCACGCAGACCGCCCTGGCCCGGCTGCGCCGGGAACTGGACCTGCCCGCGCTCAGCCCGGCGCACCGCCTGGACCGGATGACGGCCGGGCTGGTCATGTTCAGCATCCGCCCCGAGGACCGCGGCGCCTACCAGCTGCTGTTCCAGCAGCGGCGGGTCCACAAGGAGTACGAGGCCCTCGCGCCCCACGACCCGTCCGTGGAACTGCCCCGCACGGTGCGCAGCCATATCGAGAAGGTCCGCGGGGTGATGGCGGCGGTGGAGGTCCCGGACGCCGAGCCCAACGCCGAGAGCCTGGTCGAACTCCTGGAGGTCAGGGGCACGGTGGGCCGCTACCGGCTGACCCCGCGCACCGGCCGCACCCACCAGCTGCGCGTGCACATGAACAGCCTGGGCCTGCCCCTCCTCGGCGACCCGGTCTACCCGGTGGTCGCCGCACCGGCCGACCCGGCGGACTACCGCCGCCCCCTCCAGCTGCTGGCCAGGACCCTGTCCTTCACCGATCCGGTCACGGGCCTCGCCCACCATCTGGAATCGGGCCTGGCCCTCCAGGCATGGGACGACCCCGAGGGCTGGGAAGCCGGGCCCGGGCCGCGGGAGACGCCCTAGCGCGCCGGGGCCACGCCCGCGATCCGCAGCGCCGCGTCCGCGGCGGCCTCCGCGAAGGCGGCCACCGGGCGGCCCGGATCGGAGCGGCGGACCAGCATCACGCCCTCGACCAGGCCGAACACCAGGTCGTTCCGCAGGCCCAGCGCGGCCGCGTCCCCGGCCAGTTCGGCCCCCAGGGGGGTGGCGTCGAGCAACGCCCGGTAGTTGTCACGCAGTTCGTCGCGCATCCGGCGGAACGGCTCCAGCCGTGGCCGGTCCAGCTCGGGCAGCAGGTAGAGGGCGCCCAGGTCGTACGGACCCCCGCACAGCAGCAGCACGTCCGAGCGGCACAGCTCCCACAGCCGGCGCGCGGCGGGCCGGCCGGTGTCGGCCAGCAGACGGCGGGAGAGCGCCAGCGAGGGGGCGACGGTGGACTCCAGGAGCTCGGCGAGGAGTTCCTCCTTGCCGCCGAAGTAGTGGTACATCGTGGCCTGGCGCATCCCGGCCCGTTCGGCCACCGCCCGGGTGGTGGTGGCCGCGTACCCCCGGGCGGTGAACAACTCGGCCGCCGCGCGGAGGAGTTCCTCGCGCGGCGGCCGGCTGCTCGGTGCCCTGCGCTGATCGGCCCGCGGCCGCCCGACCCGTCTCGGCCCTCCGTCCGTTCCCCCACTCATACGCCGATCGTCGCACAGGACACCGTGAATCGATCATGGCAGGAGATGAGATCCGGCCGCCCCCGGCCTCGGAGGAAGCACCGAATCCGGCTACTGGACCGAGCTGTAGGCCACGACACCCCGAAGCAGCGCGTCGACGGCCTTGCGGGCGTTCTTCGCCACCGTGCTCCCGCTGGCGGAGGTGGAGGCGGGGGCCGCCGCCGCGATCTGCCCCAGGACGTCGATGACCTGCTTGCACCAGCGCACGAAGTCACCGGCCGGCATCTCCGCCTCGCGCAGCACCTCGTCCAGGCTCTTGTCGGAGGCCCACTGGTAGGCCGCCCACGCGAAGCCGAGGTCCGGCTCGCGCTGGCCCACGCCCTCCGCCTGGTTGATGCGGTGCTCCTCCTCCAGGGCGTCGAGCCGGCCCCAGATACGGACCATCTCGCCGAGCGCCGCCTTCGCGGCGCCGCCCGGCACCTTCGGCGGGGCCGCGTCGTCGGACTGACGGGCCTCGAAGACCAGCGCCGAGACGCAGGCGGCCAGTTCGGCCGGGTTCAGCCCCTCCCAGACGCCCTCGCGCAGGCACTCCGAGGCCAGCAGGTCCAGCTCGCCGTAGAGCCGGGCCAGCCGCTTGCCGTGCACGGTGACCTCGTCCTCGCGCAGGTAGTCCAGCTCGGTGAGCAGCGCGTGGATGCGGTCGAAGGTGCGGGCGATGGTGTTGGTGCGGCCCTCGATCCGGCGCTCCAGCTGGAGGGTGTCGCGGCGCAGCCGGTGGTAGCGCTCGGCCCAGCGGGCGTGGTCCTCGCGCTCGTCGCAGCCGTGGCAGGGGTGCGCCCGCAGCTCGGCGCGCAGCCGGGCGATCTCGCGGTCGTCGGCGGCCGCCGCCCGGCCGCGGCGCTGGCGCTCGGGCTGGACGTGCCCGGCCTTGTTGCGCAGGGCGGTCGCCAGGTCCCGGCGGGACTGCGGGGAGCGGGCGTTGAAGGTCTTCGGGATCCGCATCCGGTCGATGGCCTCGACCGGCACGGGGAAGTCGATCGCGGCGAGCCGCTTGACCTGCCGCTCGGCGGTGAGCACCAGCGGGCGGGGGCCCTCGGCGTACTCGTAGCCGCGGTGGCCGTTGCTGCGCCCGGCGGGCACGCCCGGGTCGAGGACCAGGGCGAGACCGGCGAACTTGCCGGTGGGGACGTGGATGACGTCGCCCGGCTTGAGCCGCTCCAGCGAACTCACCGCCTGGGCGCGGCGCTGGGCCGCCCCCTGCTTGGCGAGTTCGGTCTCGCGGTCCTTGAGCTCGCGGCGCAGCCGCGCGTACTCCTCGAAGTCGCCGAGGTGGCAGGTCATGCCCTCGCGGTAGCCGGTCAGGCCCTCCTCGTTGCGCTGGACCTGACGGGAGATCCCCACGACCGAGCGGTCGGCCTGGAACTGCGCGAAGGAGGTCTCCAGCAGTTCGCGGGAGCGGTGGCGCCCGAACTGCTGGACCAGGTTGACGGCCATGTTGTACGAGGGCTTGAAGCTGGAGCGCAGCGGATAGGTGCGGGTGCCGGCGAGCCCGGCGAGCTGCACCGGGTCCATGCCGCGCTGCCACAGCACCACGGCGTGGCCCTCGACGTCGATTCCGCGACGGCCGGCCCGGCCGGTGAGCTGGGTGTACTCGCCGGGGGTGATGTCGGCGTGCTGTTCGCCGTTCCACTTGACGAGCTTCTCCAGGATGACCGTGCGCGCGGGCATGTTGATGCCCAGCGCCAGGGTCTCGGTGGCGAAGACGGCCTTGACGAGGCCGCGGACGAACAGCTCCTCGACGACCTCCTTGAAGGTGGGGAGCATGCCCGCGTGGTGGGCGGCGATGCCGCGCTCCAGCCCTTCGAGCCACTCGTAGTAGCCGAGGACGTGGAGGTCCTCGGCGGGGATGGAGGCGGTGCGCTGTTCGACGATCTCGCGGACCCTCAGGCGGGCGGTGTCGTCGTTGAGGCGCAGGCCCGCGTAGAGGCACTGCTGGACGGCGGCCTCGCAGCCGGCCCGGCTGAAGATGAAGTTGATGGCCGGGAGCAGGTCGTCGTTGTCCAGGCGGGCGATGACCTCGGGGCGGCCGGGGGTCCAGATCCGGCTGCGGGAGCGGCGCTCGCGCTCGCGGTCGGCCTCGCGGACCATCTTGCCGCGCCGGCGGTCCTTGGGACTGTAGGTGCGGGTGTTCTCCTCGCGGGCCATCCGCAGCAGGTCGGGGTTGACCTCGCGGCGGGCGGAGCCGCGGCCTCCGTGGTCGGACTCCTCCTCGAAGAGGTCGTAGATCCGGCGGCCGGCCATGACGTGCTGCCACAGCGGTACGGGCCGCTCCTCGGAGACGATCACCTCGGTGTCACCGCGGACGGTGTCGAGCCAGTCGCCGAACTCCTCGGCGTTGGAGACGGTCGCGGAGAGCGACACCAGCGTCACCGACTCGGGGAGGTGGATGATCACCTCTTCCCAGACGGCGCCGCGGAAGCGGTCGGAGAGGTAGTGCACCTCGTCCATCACGACGTACCCGAGGCCGCTGAGCGCCTGGGAGCCCGCGTAGAGCATGTTGCGGAGCACCTCGGTGGTCATCACGACCACGGGCGCGTCCCCGTTGACGCTGTTGTCGCCGGTCAGCAGGCCGACCTTGTCGGCGCCGTAGCGCTTGACGAGGTCGGCGTACTTCTGGTTCGACAGGGCCTTGATGGGCGTCGTGTAGAAGCACTTGCGGCCCTGCTGGAGGGCCAGGTGCACGGCGAACTCGCCCACGATGGTCTTGCCCGAGCCGGTCGGGGCAGCCACCAGGACGCCCTTGCCGGCCTCGAGTGCCTTGCATGCCTCGACCTGGTAGGGGTCCAGGTCGAATTCGTACATCTCCCGGAAGGGGGCCAGGGCGGACGCCTCTTCGGCGGCGCGGATCCGGGCAGCGGCGTACCGCTCGGCGGGTGAGAGTTCTTCGGTCATCTTGCTGTCGAGCCTACCCGCCGCCCCTGACAACAGTCCCGGCCATTTATCCGATCAGCGGGCGTCAGGTGGCGTCGTCGTAGCCGTTGATCTGGCGGCGCCCGCCGTCGGCCTGCTCGGGCAGCACGGAGGGTGCCGGGGGCGGGGCCACCGCGCCGATGGGCTCGGGGGTCAGGTCCAGGTCGGAGGCTTCGTCGTCGTCGAGTCCGGCGTCCGGGTCGGCGCGCCGGCGGCGGCGGTCGTTGAGGAGGCAGACCCCGAGGGCGAGGAAGTACAGGGCCACGATCGGGGAGGCGAGGGTCAGCATGGTGACCGGGTCGCCGGTGGGGGTGGCGAAGGCCGCGAAGATCGTGATGCCGAGGACCATCCCCCGCCACCAGCCGGCCAGCCGCTTGGCCGTGAGGATCCCGGTGAAGTTCAGCAGCACCAGGATCAGCGGGAGCTCGAAGGCCAGGCCGAAGACCACGACCATGCGCGTGACCAGGTCGAGGTAGTCGTCGACCGGCAGCAGGTTCTTGACGTGGTCGGGGGTGAAGCCGAGGAGGATCTCCGCGGTCTGCGGAAGGATCTTGTACGCGAGGATCGCGCCGGCCAGGAACAGCGGAGCGCCGACGGCCACGAAGCTCAGCGTGTACCGCTTCTCGTTCTTGTGCAGGCCGGGGGCGGCGAACGCCCACAGCTGGTAGAGCCAGACCGGGGCGGACAGCACCATGCCGGCGGAGAGGCCGACCTTCAGCGCGATGGAGAACGGCCCCGTCAGACCGTTGGCCGTCATCTCGGCGCAGGGCGCGCCGTTGCTCTGGTGGGTGGCTCCGCCCACGCAGCCGACGGAGGACAGCATCGGCTCCAGCAGGAAGTCGATGATCGGCCGGAAGTAGTAGGCGCAGACGATCGTGACCACGGCGATCGCCAGGACCGACTTCAGCAGGCGGTTTCTCAGCTCACGCAGGTGCTCTACGAGCGGCATCCGCCCTTCGGCGTCCTTCGGAAGCCGATCTCGCTTCCCCTGCTTGCGGGCAGACTTGAGCAACCCACGTCCCTTGTCTCGTTGCAAATGACCGGCGTGCTGGGGGGTCGGCCCCCCGGATGTCAGCCCTGGGCGGCGCGGCCCGGCTCGGTGACCGGACGGGAGCTGGTGACGTCACCGGGCGCGGCCTTGATGGTGCGCGGGGCGACGGGCTGCTGCGTGTCGGCGGCCGGAGCGGCGGCGGGCGCGTCCTCGGCGACCTCGCCGTCCCTCTTCATGGCCTTGGCCTCGCTCTTGAGGATCCGGGCCGACTTGCCGAGCGAGCGGGCCATCTCGGGGAGCTTCTTGGCGCCGAACAGCAGGACGATGACGGCGATGATCAGAAGGATCTCAAGGGGCTTCAGATTGCCGATCATGTGTGTCTTCCTTACTCACCGAAACGGCTGGTTTGGGGTGGCCTCGCGATACCGGACAGACCTCCGGCACCTCTCTGACATGGATCGTAACCCCCGGGGGTAAACGCCCGGCAATCCCCAGGGGTCTGCGCGCTTGCCGGCGGCTCCGACGGTACGGGTCCGGCCGCGCGGTTTCCATAAGGCGGACGGGTCCGGCCCTAGGGCCGCAGCGCCCCCTCGCGTGCCGCTCCGGCCAGGTCGGCCGCCGCCCGTTCCAGGTCCCCGGAGGCTTCGGTGATCCGGCGGCTGGCCAGGTCCACCTGGCCGGCCAGTCGCCGGACCTCCAGGAAGACCCGTACGGCCAGCACGGACAGGACGGCGACCCCGAGGAAGCCCAGGGCAATCGCAAGCATCGGCCACAGCATGGGACGAGCCTAGCGCCCGGCCCGTCACACCCTGCGCAGGGTGCTCACTCCCCCGCCGGTCAGCAGCTCCACGATCCGCTCCCCGGCCGGTTTGCGGACCGGGGCGGCGCACTCGGGGCAGGTGAAGGAGTAGAAGGTGGTCCGCCGGCTGCCGCCGATCGCCAGTCTCAGGGCGTCCGCCCCGAGCTCGAAACACGCCCGGCACTCGGGGCAGGCGGCCTTGAAGGTGACCGGTCGCGGACCGGAAGACGGCGCCATCTCTCCGCTCCCCCTCTAGACCTGTTCCCCGTACCCCGCGAGTGCTTCTGCGGCGGCCTGACGGGCGCTGCGCGCCAGCTCCGGCGGCGAGACGATCCGCCCGTCGCGCCCCAGGCGCAGGGCGAGCCGGCGCAGCGAGGCCGGGTCGGGGCTGCGCAGCGTGATCCGCAGCCCTCCGTCGGGCAGCTCCTCGGCGCTGTCGTGGGGGTAGTACTCGGCGACCCAGCGTCCGCCGGGGCCGACCTCGACCACCACCTCCGGGTCCTCGGCGGCCGGCTGGACCAGGCCCTCGGAAAGGTCGCGGGGCTCGATGGCGGGCGGTTCGGAGCGCTCGTCGAGGAGGCGGATCTCGGCGACCCGGTCCAGCCGGAAGGTGCGCCGGGCCTCCGAGCTGTGGCACCAGCCCTCCAGGTAGGTGTGGCCCACCGCGAAGAGCCGGATCGGGTCGACGGTGCGCTCGGTGAGCTCGTCGCGGGCCGGCGAGTAGTAGCGCAGCCACAGCCGGCGCCGCTCGGAGATGGCCCGGTCGACGTCGGCGAAGACCCCGCCCTCGGACTCGAAGGTCACCGACAGCCGGGAGCTGGCCCCGGCCGCCTCACCGGCGGCCGCCTCCAGCTTGGCGGTGGCCCGCAGCAGCGCGTCCCGGTCGCTCTCGCGCAGCCCGGGCAGCGTGGCCACCGCGCGGGCGGCCACGAGCAGCGAGGTCGCCTCGTCGGCGGCCAGGCGCAGCGGCTCGGCGGTGGACTCCCCCGAGGCGTCGGCGTTGTGCCACCAGATGCGGTCGCCGTCGGTGTCGATGTCGAGCAGGTCCCCGCCGCGGAAGCTGGTGCCGCACATGGGCAGCACGTCGAGGTCCGAGATCAGCTCGTCCTCGCTGATCCCGAAGGCCCGGGCGACGTCCGCGACGTGCGCCCCGGGGCGCTCGCGCAGGTAGGTCACCAAGGACAGCATCCGGCGGGTCTGGTCGATGGCGTTCGCGGCCATGCTGGTACGTCTCCCCCTCAGGGCGTTACGGGCGTGGGTGGTGCGGTTCCGGCGGTTCCGGTCAGCCCCGGGCGACGGCGCGCAGCCGGTCCATCACGTCGGCCCGCAGGTCCGCGGGCTCCATCACCACGACGTCCGGGCCGAACTCCACGAGCCAGGCGTCCAGCCCGTGCCCGTAGGGGATCTCCAGCTCGTCCCAGCCGTCGGCGCCCTCGCGCACCTTCGTGGCCTTGGCCCGCAGCGGGTACCCGGCCCCGGCGCGCAGCCGGATCAGCGCCGAACGCTCGGCGCCCTCGCCGGCCCAGGCCGCGACGGTCTCCCGTACGGTCACCACGTCCGGCACCTCGGCGGTGTACTTCCCGGCCCGCGAGCGGACCTTGCCGGTGATCCGGGAGAGCCGGAACACCCGCTCCGCCCCCCGGTCGCGGTCGTAGCCCGCCAGGTACCAGTGGCCGCGCCAGCACTCCAGGGCCCACGGCTCGACCTGGCGCGGCTCGGGCCGGGCGGCGTTGGACTTGCGGTAGTCGAAGACCACGGGCCGGCGGTCACGGCAGGCCAGCATCAGCGGCTCGAAGGCCGCCTCGTGGACGGGGATCCGCGGCTCGATGGCGCTGTGCTGCCCCGCGTAGGGGTCGCCGGCCTCCGGCATCCCGCCGGCGCGCAGCTTCTGCAGGGCGCCGTTGGCCGCTCCCGCGAGGCGGGCCTGCTGCCAGACCTTGGCGGCCAGTCCGAGGGCGGCGGCCTCCTCGGCGTCCAGGGAGACGGGCGGCAGCCGGTTGCTGTCACGGCGGGCCAGGTAGCCGGTCTCGCCCTCCAGGTTCTCCACCGTCTCGATCACCAGGCCGAGTTCGCGCAGGTCGTCCTTGTCGCGCTCGAACATCCGGTTGAAGGAGTCGTCGTTGCCGGCTTCCAGGTACGCCTCGATCGAACCGCGCAGCTCGCGCTTACTGAGGGGACGTCGGGTCCCCAGCAGACACAGCGCCAGATTCATCAGCCGCTCGGCCTTGGCAATCGCCATCGACGCCCTTCCCCCACATGCTCGGCACACACACTCGTGACCGTTGACCGTACCGCCAAGGCGGTCCCGGGCAAAAGCGAGGGCCCCCGCCTCATGGCGGGGGCCCTGCGCGGTGACTGCCCGTGGATCAGGCGGCCATCAGGTCACAGACGAAGATCAGCGTCTCGCCCGGCTTGATGGCGCCGCCGGCGCCCTGGTCGCCGTAGGCGAGGTGGGGCGGGATGACCAGCTTGCGGCGGCCACCGACCTTCATGCCCTGGATGCCCTTGTCCCAGCCGGGGATGACACGGCCGGCACCCAGCGGGAACTGGAGCGCGGAGCCACGGTTCCAGGAGGCGTCGAACTCCTCACCGGTGGAGTAGGCCACGCCCACGTAGTGGACCGAGACCGTGGAGCCGGCCTTGGCCTCGGCGCCGTCGCCCTCCCAGATGTCCTCGATGACCAGGTCGGCCGGGACGGGGAAATCGGGGAAGTCGATCTCGGGCTTTTCGAGCTTGTCGCTCACGGAACTGCTCCTCATACGTACGAACCGGTCAACCGGAACAGTTTTACACTGCTCCGAGGATGTCCACGACGAAGACCAGCGTGGAGTTGGCCGGCAGGTCCTCGCCCTTGGCCTGGTCCTTGTACGCCTGCTCCGGCGGGATCACCAGCAGCACGCGGCTGCCGACCTTCTTGCCCACCAGGCCCTTGTCCCAGCCCTCGATGACCTGGCCCTGGCCGATCTTCGTCGAGAACGGCTGCCCGGTCTTCCAGGAGGTGTCGAAGAGCTTCGCCGCGTCCTTGCCCTGGTTCGGGGCCCAGGCCGCACCGCTGTACTGCATGTAGACGGTCTGGCCGCTCTTGACCTCCGGGCCCTTGCCCTCGATCAGGACCTTGTCGACCAGTTCCTTCGGCGGGTCGTTCTTCGGGATCGTGATCGTGGCCTCCTTCTCCTCGTCGGCCTTGACCTGCGGCAGGTCCGACGGGATGGGGGCCTGGGTGCCCTCGGCCTTCTTCGGCATGACGGAGTCGACGTCCACCACGAACACCAGGTTGTCCTTGGCGCCCACGCCCAGCTGCGGCTGGCCCTGGTCACCGAAGGCCGCGGCCGGCGGGGCGACGACCAGCACCCGGCTGCCGACCTTCTTGCCGAGCACGGACTCGCTGAAGAGCGGCAGCATCTGCTGCGAGCCGGCCGGGACCACGAGCGGCTCGCCGTCCGGGTCGTAGGAGCCCTTGATGTCCTTGCCGCTCTTCCAGATCTTGCCCGTGTACCGGGTGACCACGAGGTCGTCCTTCTTGACCTCCGGGCCGGTGCCCTCCTTGAGGACGTTCACCACGAACTTGCCGCTCGGCTCACCCTTGGGGACGGTGATCTCGGCCTTCTTCCCCGCCTCGCCGGCCACCGTCGGCATCGGGTTCGCCGACGCGACCGGCTTCGGGACGTCGGCCGCGGGCTTGGAGGCGTCGGCCGACGGAGAGGAGTCCTTCTTCCCGGAGTCGTCGCCCCCTCCGCAGGCTGCGGTGAGCATCAGAGCCGGCACGATGAGCGCGGCAGCAAGTCGGCGTCGCACAGTGGTCCTCAGGGTCGCTGGAATGGTCCGTCGTAGCGGCCCACTCTACGGGCTGGCCCCTGCGCCACAAGGCTCTGGCATGCGAGGACCCCGCACGCCGAGGCGTACGGGGTCCTGGGCCGCACCGGTCACATACCGGCGATGAGCTTCTCCACCCGGTCGTCCACCGACCGGAACGGGTCCTTGCACAGCACGGTGCGCTGCGCCTGGTCGTTCAGCTTGAGGTGCACCCAGTCGACGGTGAAGTCCCGCCGCTGCTCCTGCGCCCGGCGGATGAAGTCCCCGCGCAGCCGTGCCCTGGTGGTCTGCGGGGGCACCGACTTGCCCTCGAAGATCTTCAGGTCGTTGCAGACCCGTTCGGCCTGCCCCTTGCGCTCCAGCAGGTAGTACAGGCCCCGCCGGCGGTGGATGTCGTGGTAGGCGAGGTCTATCTGGGCGACCCGCGGGTTGGACATGGTCATGTTGTGCTTGCCGCGGTACCGCTCGATCAGCTGGTACTTCATGACCCAGTCGATCTCACGGCCGATCCGGTCCAGGTCCTCGGCCTCGATGGCGTCCAGGGTGCGGCCCCACAGCTCCAGCACCTGCTCGACCACCCCGGTACGGATGCCCCGCCGCTCGGCGAAGTCCAGGGCCTTGTCGTAGTACTCGCGCTGGATCTCCAGGGCGGACGCCTCGCGGCCGCTGGCCAGGCGCACCTTGCGCTGGCCGGTGATGTCGTGGCTGACCTCGCGGATGGCCCGGATCGGGTTCTCCAGGGTCAGGTCCCGCATCACCGTGCCCGCCTCGATCATGCGCAGCACGAGGTCGGTGGCGCCGACCTTCAGCAGCATGGTCGTCTCGGACATGTTGGAGTCCCCGACGATCACGTGGAGGCGGCGGTAGCGCTCCGCGTCCGCGTGCGGCTCGTCGCGGGTGTTGATGATCGGCCGGGAACGGGTGGTGGCGGAGCTGACGCCCTCCCAGATGTGCTCGGCCCGCTGGCTGACGCAGTACACCGCGCCCCGGGGGGTCTGCAGCACCTTGCCCGCGCCGCAGATCAGCTGGCGGGTGACGAGGAAGGGAATGAGGATGTCCGCCAGACGGGAGAATTCACCGTGCCGGGCCACGAGGTAGTTCTCGTGACAGCCGTACGAATTGCCCGCCGAGTCGGTGTTGTTCTTGAACAGGTAGACGTCGCCGGCGATTCCCTCCTCATGCAGGCGGCGTTCGGCGTCGACGAGCAGGCCCTCCAGAATGCGCTCGCCCGCCTTGTCGTGGGTGACCAGTTCGGTCAGGTTGTCGCATTCGGGCGTTGCATATTCCGGATGCGATCCCACGTCGAGGTACAGGCGGGCGCCGTTCCGCAGGAACACATTGCTGCTGCGGCCCCATGACACGACACGGCGGAAGAGGTAGCGCGCCACTTCGTCAGGAGACAGTCGGCGCTGTCCCCTGAACGTGCACGTGACGCCGTACTCGTTCTCCAGCCCGAAAATGCGGCGGTCCATGACTGAACATTACGCCTTCTGCCCTCTTCTGAAACCGGGTTCGCGGGCGGCGTTCCTATCAGTTTTTGATCAACTGCTCCGAAGGCACCCCCGCGGAGCCCGCGACGGCCCGGCTGCGGGCGCCCGCGGCGAGGATCCCCTGAGTGGCCGTCAGGACCAGCAGGGCCGCCACCCCGGCGCCGCCCGCCACGGCGAAACCGGCCGTGGTCCCGCCCAGTTCCACCGCCGGACCGGCCGCCGCCGTACCGATGGCCGCGCCCACGCCGAAGAAGGTCACCAGCCAGGAGAACGCCTCGGTCACCGTGCCCGCCGGGGCGTGCCGGTCCACCACGATGAACGCACAGGCCAGCGAGGGCGCCAGGAACACGCCGGACAGCGCGGCCAGCGCCGTCATCGCCACCGGCCCCACGCTCAGCATCAGCGGCAGGTAGCCCACCGCCAGCAGGCCCACCAGCAGCCGCAGCCGCCGCTCCGGGGCCCCCGCCCACTGCCGGGCGCCGTAGACCACGCCTCCGGCCAGCGCGCCCAGGCCCAGCGCCGCCATCAGCCAGCCGTACACCGCCTGGCCGCCGTGCCCGTCGGAGTACGCCACCGCCGCCACCGCGATCGAGCCGAGCGCCATACCGACGAAGAAGAACGCGCCCAGCAGCGCCAGCAGCCCCCGCGAGCGCAGCGCGCCCAGCCAGTGGGCCTCGCGCGGCGCGGAGCGCCAGGCACGGGAGGGCTCCGAGAGCACGACCATCAGCACGCCCACCAGCCCCACGCCGCTCAGCACCACCAGCGCGGCGGCCGGGGACCACAGCGCCACGCACAGGGTCACGAGCAGCGGCCCGACCGTGTACATGATCTCCTGGGCCACCGCGTCCATCGCGTACGCGGCGTGCACCCGCTCCTCGCGCCCGCCGAGCACCGAGGGCCACAGGGCGCGCAGCCCGCCCTCCAGGGGCGGGGTGAACAGGCCGGAGACCAGCACCGCCGCGTAGGCGGCGGCCATCGAACCCGTGCCGGCGGCGGCCAGCCACACCATCCCCAGCGCCGAGACCACCGCGGCGGGCAGCTGCACCCGCGGCTGCCCGTACAGGTCCACCGCCCGGCCCAGCAGCGGCTGCCCCACGGCGTTGGCCAGCCCGTACGCGGCGGCCAGCGCGCCCGCGAGGCTGTAGCTGCCGCCCTCGGAGCGGATGAACAGGACGATCGCGATGGCGGCGGTGGCGTTGGGCAGCCGGCCCAGCAGCGTGCCCGCCAGGAGCCGCGCCGCGTACCGGGTCCTGAGCAGCTCCGCGTATCCCGCGGCCATGAGCGCCCCCTTCTGCCCGGACTCACCGCCGGGGTAATACGTATAACTTGACCGGTCATACGTACCATGACCGCAGACCCGGGGTCCACCCCGCCGACCGCCCCCACCCGCCCCACCTGGCACTTCAGGAGTTTCCTGTGACGAGACCCACCAGCCGCGACGTCGCCACCGCCGCCGGGGTCTCCCAGGCCACCGTCTCCCTCGTCCTCGGCGACAAATGGCGCGGCCGCGTCTCCGAGCGCACCGCCGCCCTCGTCCGCGAAGCCGCCACCGCCCTGGGCTACCGGCCCAACCTCGCCGCCCGCAACCTCCGCCTCGGCAGCACCCGCACCGCGCTCCTCGTCGTCCCCGCCCTCACCAACGAGTTCTTCGCCCGCGTCTACACCGGCGCCGCCCGCGTCGCCGCCGCCCACGGCTTCGGCGTCGTCCTCTACCCCTCCCCCGACGGCACCGGCCCCGCCCGCGACCCCTTCGCCTCCGCCCGCGCCGCCCTCGACGGGGTCATCGCCTCCTCCATGGCCGCCGCGGCCCTCGACGCCATCGGCGGCGACGACCTCCCCCTCGTCATGCTCGACAGCGACCCCGGCTCCGGCCGCGCCGCCGCCCACGTCAACCTCGCCATGACCGACGGCGTCCGCCAGGCCGCCGCGCACCTCCTCGGCCACGGCCACCGCCGCTTCCTCCACCTCGCCGCCGACGTCGACACCTGGACCTTCCGCATCCGCGCCCAGGCCCTCGCCGCCCTCCTGGGCCCCGCCGCCGAACTGCGCACCGTCCGGGCCGGCCTCAGCGTCGACGCCGCCCGCACGGCCATGGAGGCCGCCCTCGCGGCCCCCGGGGACCGGCCCACCGCCATCCTCTGCGACGACGACGTCCTGGCCGCCGGCGCCTGCAAGGCCGCCCGGCGCCTGGGCCTGCGCGTCCCCGAGGACCTCTCCGTCACCGGCATCGACGACCTGGGCCTGGCCACCGCCGTCGAGCCCGAGCTCACCACCGTCCGGCTGCCCGCCGAGCAGGTCGGCGAGCAGGGCATGAACGCCCTCCTCGCCGTCCTGGACGGCCGCCCCTGGACCGCCCCCGACATCCCCGTCGAACTCGTCGTCCGCGACTCCACCGGCCCCGCCCCGGCCCCCTGACGCACGAAGGCCCCGGTCCGCCCCCGCAGGGGCGGACCGGGGCCTTGCGGAGCCCGGTTACTCGGCGTCGTCCTCCGCCGCCTCGTCGTTCGACACGGCGTCCACCTGGGCGGCGGCCGGAACCTCCGCCTCCAGCAGCCGTGCCAGCTGACGGCCCCGGATCCGCTTGAACTTGCGCTGCTGCGCCCGCGTACGGTCCAGCACCGCCACCTCCAGCCGCTCCGCCGGAATCGCCTTGTCGGCCCCGTTGGCCTGGCTGGAGAGCGCCTGCACCGCCAGCTTCAGCGCCTCCGAGAGGGTCATCCCGTCCCGGTGGCGCTGGTCGAGGTAGCCGCTGATCTGCTCGGCGTTGCCGCCGACCGCGACCGAGCCGTGCTCGTCCACGATCGAGCCGTCATGCGGCAGCCGGTAGATCTGGTCCCCCGCGGCCGTGGCACCGACCTCCGCCACCACCAGCTCCACCTCGTACGGCTTCTCGCCGGCCGAGGAGAAGATGGTGCCGAGGGTCTGCGCGTAGACGTTGGCCAGCCCACGGGCCGTCACGTCGTCGCGGTCATAGGTGTATCCGCGCAGATCGGCGTAGCGGACGCCGCCGATGCGCAGGTTCTCGTACTCGTTGTACTTGCCGGCGGCCGCGAAGCCGATCCGGTCGTAGATCTCGCTGAACTTGTGCAGCGCGCGGGACGGGTTCTCGCCGACGAACACGATGCCGTCGGCGTACTGCAGCACGACGAGGCTGCGACCGCGGGCGATGCCCTTGCGGGCGTATTCCGCCCGGTCGGCCATGGCCTGCTGGGGTGACACATAGAACGGAGTCGACACCGGTGGTCCGTCCCTTTCTACTGGGCGACGAGAGGACTGGTCAGAGCAGGGCGGCGCGCGGGCCGTCGGGCTGCTCCAGCCGCCGGTCCGTCACCTTGCGGGCGAGCTCCTGCGACTCGTCCTCGTCCAGCCTGCGGAAACCCTCGTCGGTGATGACGGTGACGATGGGGTAGATCTTGCGGTACAGGTCCGGACCGCCGGTCGCCGAGTCGTCGTCGGCGGCGTCGTAGAGGGCCTGCACGACCAGGGTGGTGGCCTGCTCCTCCGTCAGGTCGGGGCGGTAGAGCTTCTTCATGGAGCCCCGGGCGAAGATGGAACCGGAACCGGTGGCGGCGTAGCCGTGCTCCTCGGAGCGGCCGCCGGTCACGTCGTAGGAGAAGATCCGGCCCTTCTCCCTGACCTCGTCGTACCCGGCGAACAGCGGCACCACGGCGAGGCCCTGCATGGCCATGCCGAGGTTGCTCCGGATCATGGTCGAGAGCCGGTTCGCCTTGCCCTCCAGGGAGAGCGTCGTGCCCTCCACCTTCTCGAAGTGCTCCAGCTCCAGCTGGAACAGCTTGACCATCTCGACGGCGAGGCCGGCCGTGCCGGCGATACCCACCGCGGAGTACTCGTCGGCCGGGAACACCTTCTCGATGTCCCGCTGCGCGATCATGTTCCCCATGGTCGCCCGCCGGTCACCGGCCAGCACGACCCCGCCGGGGAAGGTGGCCGCGACGATGGTCGTCCCGTGCGGCGCCTCGACGATCCCCTCCGGGAGCTTCCGGTTCCCCGGCAGCATCTCGGGCGCGTGCGCCCCCAGGAAGTCCATGAAGGACGACGACCCCGGCGTCAGGAAGGCTGCCGGCAGACGCCCTGTGCCACGAGTGTTGGGTTCCACAGGTTTCCTTCCACATAAGCGGCTGCACGCCCGATGACGTCCGGCCGATCTTGAACTACGCCCCGGACCCTACCCGTCCGACGACGGCGGCCGACCCGGCCGCCCGGCGGCGCGGGCGGCCCTCGCCGCCGTACGCCGCCACACGGTCACGGCCTCCGGACCGGGACCCACTCCCCGCAAACGACCTCGGATTCGAAGGTCGGAATGCCTTACTGGCCACCCTTTTGCACGAAGGACCGTACGAAGTCCTCGGCGTTCTCCTCAAGGACGTCGTCGATCTCGTCCAGGACGGAGTCGACGTCGTCCGAGAGCTTCTCCTGGCGCTCCTTGAGGTCGGTCGATTCCTCGATCGCCGCCTCCTCGACCTCCTCGGTCGAGCGAGTGGCCTTCTGCTGTCCGCCGCCGGTGTCCTTGGTCGCCATGTCTACCTCACCCCGCTCGGTTCGCGCGCTCACACGGAGAGACCCCGGGATTCGGGACCTCCCAAGATCAGACCCTACGCCGGACCCTACAAGGAGGGTCCGGCATTCGTCCCCGTACTTTCATGATTCCCAGACCGGAGGTCTTTCAGCCCCGGTCACTGCCCCGAAAGCACCCGCACCAGGTCCTCCGCCGTGCGGCAGCGGTCCAGGAGCTCCTTGACGTGCTTGCGGGTCCCCCTCAGGGGTTCCAGGGTCGGGACCCGCTGGAGGGAGTCGCGGCCCGGGAGGTCGAAGATCACCGAGTCCCAGGAGGCCGCCGCCACGTCGTCCGCGTACTGCTCCAGGCAGCGCCCGCGGAAGTACGCCCGGGTGTCCTCCGGCGGCTTGCTCTCGGCCCGCTCGACGGCCGGCTCGTCCAGGAGCCGCTTCATCTTGCCCCGGGCCGCCAGACGGTTGTACAGGCCCTTCTCGGGCCGTACGTCCGCGTACTGGAGGTCCACCAGGTGCAGCCGGGCGGCGTCCCAGCCGAGTCCGTCGCGCCTGCGGTAGCCCTCCAGGATCTCCCGCTTGGCGATCCAGTCCAGCTCCCCGGCCAGGCTCATCGGATCGGTCTCCAGCCGGCCCAGCACGTCCTCCCAGCGGCTCAGGACGTCCTTGGTCTGCTCGTCGGCGTCCGTGCCGAACCGCTCGTCCACGTACTTCCTGGCCAGCTCGAAGTACTCCATCTGGAGCTGTACGGCGGTCAGCGTGCGCCCGCTGCGGAGCGTGATCAGGTGCCGGAGGTCCGGGTCGTGGGAGACCTGGTGCAGGGTCCGCACGGGCTGGTCCACGGCCAGGTCCACGTTGATGAACCCGTCCTCGATCATGGACAGGACCAGCGCGGTCGTCCCCAGCTTGAGGTAGGTGGAGATCTCCGAGAGGTTCGCGTCCCCGATGATCACATGGAGCCGGCGGTACTTCTCGGCGTCCGAGTGGGGCTCGTCGCGGGTGTTGATGATCGGCCGCTTGAGGGTGGTCTCCAGCCCCACCTCGACCTCGAAGTAGTCCGCGCGCTGGCTGATCTGGAAGCCGTGCTCGCGCCCGTCCTGCCCGATCCCGACCCGGCCGGCGCCGGTGACCACCTGGCGGGAGACGAAGAAGGGCGTCAGGTGGCGCACGATGTCCGAGAAGGGGGTCTCCCGCTTCATCAGGTAGTTCTCGTGCGTGCCGTAGGAGGCGCCCTTGTTGTCCGTGTTGTTCTTGTAGAGGTGGATCGGCTGGGCGCCGGGCAGCTGCGCGGCCCGTTCGGCGGCCTCGGCCATGATCCGTTCGCCGGCCTTGTCCCAGAGCACCGCGTCGAGCGGGTTGGTGATCTCCGGCGAGCTGTACTCGGGGTGCGCGTGGTCGACGTAGAGCCGCGCCCCGTTGGTCAGGATGACGTTGGCCAGGCCGATGTCCTCGTCGGTCAGCTGGCTGTTGTCGGCGGCCTCGCGGGCGAGGTCGAAGCCGCGGGCGTCCCGCAGCGGGTTCTCCTCCTCGAAGTCCCAGCGGGCGCGTCGCGCCCGGTGCATCGCCGCCGCGTAGGCGTTGACGATCTGGGACGAGGTGAGCATGGCATTGGCGTTCGGGTGCCCGGGGACGGAGATCCCGTACTCCGTCTCGATCCCCATTACTCGCCGTACGGTCATGCGGCCCTCCTTGCCCGGCGCCGCTCCCGTTCGGGGCGGCGCTCAAGTACCGCTGGTGCTCCGGTGCGTCGTGTGCGGTGCCCGTCCCGCACTGCGCGACCGGCGGTACGGAAGAGCCTAGAACCACTCCGCGCTGGTGGGGAGATCATTTCAGTCATTGACTTCGCCTTGTCACGGCCGGAAAAGGCGGGCGGTAAAGCAGGCGGCTGCGGGTGCCGTGTGAGGCACCCGCAGCCGCCTCGCACCGTCAGAGGTACTGACCGGTATTCGCCACCGTGTCGATGGAGCGTCCGGTGTCCGCGCCTTGCTTTCCGGTGACGAGGGTGCGGATGAATACGATCCGCTCGCCCTTCTTTCCGGAGATGCGGGCCCAGTCGTCCGGGTTGGTGGTGTTCGGCAGGTCCTCGTTCTCCTTGAACTCGTCCACGCATGCCTGGAGGAGGTGGGAGACCCGGAGGCCCTTCTGGTTGTGTTCGAGGAATGCCTTGATGGCCATCTTCTTCGCCCGGTCGACGATGTTCTGGATCATCGCTCCGGAGTTGAAGTCCTTGAAGTACAGGACTTCCTTGTCGCCGTTGGCGTACGTGACCTCGAGGAAGCGGTTTTCCTCGCTTTCCGCGTACATCTGCTCGACGACGGTCTGGATCATGCTGTGGACGGCCGCCTCGGGGGAGCCGGAGTGCTCGCTGAGGTCGTCCGTGTGCAGCGGCAGGGACGCCTTGAGGTACTTCGCGAAGATGTCCTTCGCGGCCTCCGCGTCCGGACGCTCGATCTTGATCTTCACGTCGAGGCGGCCGGGCCGCAGGATCGCCGGGTCAATCATGTCCTCGCGGTTGGAGGCGCCGATGACGATGACGTTCTCCAGGCCCTCCACGCCGTCGATCTCGGCGAGCAGCTGCGGGACGATGGTGTTCTCCACGTCCGAGCTGACACCGGATCCGCGGGTGCGGAAGAGGGACTCCATCTCGTCGAAGAAGACGATGACGGGGGTGCCCTCGCTGGCCTTCTCCCGGGCGCGCTGGAAGACGAGGCGGATGTGCCGCTCGGTCTCGCCGACGTACTTGTTGAGGAGCTCGGGGCCCTTGATGTTCAGGAAGTAGGACTTGCCCGCTGCCTGTCCGGTGACCTCGGCGACCTTCTTGGCAAGGGAGTTGGCGACGGCCTTGGCGATGAGCGTCTTGCCGCATCCGGGCGGGCCGTAGAGCAGGATGCCCTTCGGGGGCCGCAGTTCGTGTTCCTTGAAGAGGTCCGGGTAGAGGTAGGGGAGCTCGACCGCGTCGCGGATCAGCTCGATCTGGTCGCCCAGGCCGCCGATCTTGTCGTAGTCGATGTCCGGGACCTCTTCGAGGACGAGGTCCTCGACCTCGCTCTTGGGGACCACCTCGTAGACGTAGCCGGAGCGGGGTTCGAGCAGCAGGGCGTCGCCGGCGCGCAGGGTGATGTCCAGCAGCGGCTCGGCGAGCCTGACCACCCTCTCCTCGTCGGTGTGCCCGATGACCAGGGCGCGCTCGCCGTCCTCCAGGACCTCCTTGAGGGTGACGATGTCCCCGGCGCGCTCGAACTCCATGGCCTCGACCACGTTGAGCGCCTCGTTGAGCATGACCTCCTGGCCGCGC
Source organism: Streptomyces sp. NPDC006687 (assembly GCF_040636215.1). Lineage (NCBI taxonomy): Bacteria > Bacillati > Actinomycetota > Actinomycetes > Kitasatosporales > Streptomycetaceae > Streptomyces > Streptomyces sp. NPDC006687. The sequence goes on from NZ_JBEYJJ010000012.1 coordinate 165,957, forward strand.
CGGAGGTCTTCCGGCTCGACGCTGGGGCTCACGTTCACGCGGAGCTTGCGGCCGCCGGTGAAGATGTCGACGGTGCCGTCCTCGTTCGCCTGGAGGAAGACACCGAAGCCGGCCGGCGGCTGTGCGAGCCGGTCGACTTCCTCCTTGAGGGCCACGATCTGGTCCCGGGCCTCACGGAGGGTATTCGCCAGTCGTTCGTTCTGCGCGGAGACGCCTGCCAGATTCGTCTGGAGCTCGACGATCCGCTCTTCGAGAATCCTCGTGTGACGCGGAGAGTCGGCGAGCTTGCGTCGCAGGACGGCGATTTCCTGCTCGAGATAGGCAACCTGGCCAGCGGGGTCCTCAGACCCTCGCCCGGGCCGGATGCCGCGGTTGATGTCGTCGTCGTGGGCTGCCACGGTCCTCACCTCCTCCAAGGGGAGCTGGACGCTTCCTGACCCTACCTGGGCTGGTGGTGATTGAAACCCCTAGATCACAAAGACGGTAGGGGTGTGTCCGATCTTCACCCTTGCGTACTCCCTCACGCCAGGGAAATACCCACCCTTCAACATCGGAAAGCAGCCGGTTGTAAGGTCGAACTGTTCAACACCCTTCCGGGTCCGCGCGACTTGCCGAGAGCCGCTTCCGGAACGGATCAGTCAGAGCAGGGAACGGCAGGAGATATGACCGTGCAGCAGGAGGCCCCGGCGGGGGGCGCAGGCGGAGCCGGAGAGCCCCTGGAGGTCTGGATCGACCAGGATCTCTGCACCGGGGACGGGATCTGCGTCCAGTACGCCCCGGAGGTGTTCGAGCTGGACATCGACGGTCTGGCGTACGTCAAGAGTGCCGCGGACGAGCTGCTGGTGGAGCCGGGGGCGACGACTCCGGTTCCGCTGCCGCTGCTCCAGGACGTGGTGGATTCGGCGAAGGAATGCCCCGGCGACTGCATCCACGTGCGGCGGGTTTCGGACCGGGTCGAGGTGTTCGGGCCGGACGCGGAGTGACGGTTCAAACACGCCCGGCGGTCGAATCCGTAAGCTCCTGGCGGAATTTCCCGCCGGTCCAGCGCCACTTGGCGAGCTGCTTGACGTCGGGGCTGTAGCGGGGCACCGAGGGCGAGGAGTAGCCGAGCAGGCCGGCGGTGACGGTCCGGTCGCGGACGGTCAGATCGGTGGCGGTGCGGCGCTGGGCGGGATCGAGCAGGGTGGCGACGATCCGGGGCCGGGCCCCGGGGGCGGCCTCCTGGGCGAGGACGTAGAGGGCGTGGGGCGGGGTGCCGGAGCCGGCGTCGCAGCGTACGGCGGCCACGGTCTCGGGGCGGCCGTCGCCGTCGAGGTCGCCCTGGGCGGTGGCGGTGACGAGGTGCGGGGCGCCCTTGCAGTCGAGGGGGTAGCCGACCGCCTGGGCGTCGGGGGCGGCGGCCCGGGGGCTGTTCCCGGGTCCGGGGCCGGGGGTGGCGCCGGTGGCGCGGCCGGGCTGGAGGAGGCCCGCGCCGGCTATGACGGCGGCCATGGCGGTGGCGGTGGCCATCCAGTGGACGGGCTTGGTCCGGTGGCCAATGAGGTGGTCGGGCGACGTCACGCTGGGTGTCTCCTGTACGAAGGGTGACGGTGAGCCAGCATCGTGCCATACCTCACACCGGGGTGGAACGGCCGGGTCCGCACCGGTCCGCACGGACAACGAAAAGGCGCTGTGGCGCAGTTCCGGGACGTGGTCCCGGAACTGCGCCACAGCGCTTCGGCGTTGGCGGGGCGGCGGCTACGCGGAGCGGTCGCTGCCGGGGCCCTCGTAGTCCTCGCCGTAGGCGCCCTTGGCGGGGCGGCGGCGGCGCATGGGCGGCTCGACGCCGTCGGCGAGGCGGCGGGCGGTGACGAGGAAGCCGGTGTGGCCGATCATCCGGTGGTCGGGGCGGACGGCGAGGCCCTCCACGTGCCAGTTGCGGATCATCGATTCCCACGGCTGGGGCTCGGCGAAGCAGCCGATCTCGCGGATGGACTCGACGGTCTTGGACAGCTGGGTGGTGGTGGCCACGTAGCAGCAGAGGATGCCGCCGGGCACGAGGGCCTTCTTGACCGCTTCCAGGCACTCCCAGGGGGCGAGCATGTCGAGGATCACGCGGTCGACGTCGGTCTCGTCCAGGTTGTCCTGGAGGTCGCCCACGGTCAGCTTCCACGCGGGGTGGGGGCCGCCGAAGTAGCGCTCGACGTTGGCGGTGGCGATCTCGGCGAAGTCCGCGCGGCGCTCGTAGCTGTGGAGCATGCCCTGGTCGCCGATGGCGCGCAGCAGGAAGCTGCTCAGGGAGCCGGAGCCCACCCCCGCTTCCACGACGCGGGCGCCGGGGAAGATGTCGGCGAAGGCCAGGATCTGGCCGGCGTCCTTGGGGTAGACCACGGCGGCGCCGCGGGGCATGGACAGGACATAGTCGGGGAGCAGGGGGCGCAGCGCGAGGTAGGCGACGTTGCCGGTGGTGCGGACAACGCTGCCCTCGGGAGCGCCGATCAGCTCGTCGTGCGGGAAGGAACCCTTGTGGGTGTGGAAGTTCTTCCCAGCTTCGAGCGTGAACGTGTAGTGGCGGCCCTTGGGGTCGGTCAGCTGTACCTGGTCCCCGACCTCGAAGGGCCCGCGTCGGCGGGCGGCACCGGTCGGTTCGGACATGTGACCAGTGTATTGGCTTCAGGAGTGGGGCCGCGCCATGGCCTTCACGAAGGCTTTCTCGACGTCGAGGGCGGAGAGGACGCCGTAGATGGCGCCGGTGTCCTCGATGACGAGGTATTCGGAGGCGGGGGTGGTGCGGAGGCGGTCGAGGAGTGCTTCGCCGGTGAGTTCGGCTGAAACCTTCATGCCGTCGGTGAGGTCCTGGGCGAGGGTGCTGACGGCGACCCAGGGGCGTCGGTGCGCGGGGACGGAGGCGATGGCGGTCTCGCGGACGATGGCGGTGGGGTCGCCCAGGCCGTCCACGACGACGAGGGCGCGGGCTCCGGCTTCGTCGGCGCGGCGCAGGGCTTCGGAGAGGGGGGTGGTGCTCTGGACGGGGATGGCGCGGCGGGTGAGGGTGCGGGCGCGCAGTTCGGGCAGGTGTTCGCGCAGGCGGGCCATGCGCAGGCTGTTCCCGGCGCCGGTCCAGATGATGGCGGCGAGGATGGCGGCCAGGAGGGCGTCCATGACGGTGTCCATGCCGCCGATGTCCCGGGGCGGGTTGCCGAGGACGCCGGTGCGGGTGATCAGGGGCAGGCCGATGAGGACGGTGACGGCGAGGGCGCGGCCGACCCAGGCGGCGGCGACGGTGCCGGCCATGGGTTTGCCGGTGATGCCCCAGACCAGGGCGCGGAGCATCCGGCCGCCGTCGAGGGGGAGGCCGGGCAGGAGGTTGAAGGCGGCCACGAGCAGGTTGGAGACCATGAGGCCGGCGAGGAGGACGCCGGGGACGCTCGCGGGGTCGACGGCGTTCATGCCGAGGTAGAAGATCCCGGCGAGGGCGAGGGAGAGGAGGGGGCCGACGAAGGCGAGGACGAATTCGCGGCCGGGGGTCTCGGATTCCTTCTCGATCTCGGAGACGCCGCCGAAGAACTGGAGCTGGATGCGGCGCACGGGGAGCCTGAAGCGGAGCGCGGCGATGGTGTGCGCGAGTTCGTGGACCAGGACGGAGGCGTAGAAGGCGACGGCGAAGAAGAGGGAGACGAGGTAGCGGACGGGGCCGAGCCCGGGCAGGACCCGGTCGAGCTGGTCGCCGAAGACCCAGGTGATGAGGGCGGCGACGAGGAACCAGCTGGGCGAGACGTAGACGGGCACGCCGAAGGGGCGGCCCATGAGGATGCCGCCGCCCGGGTCGGAGCGCTTGGCGGGGCGCTCGCCGGTTTCGTCGGTGTCTGCCACGGTTGTCCTTCGTTCGGTGCGTTTGCTTCCAGTGTGGTCCACGTCGGGGGTGGGGCGGCGTGGGGTGCTGTTGCGGGGTGTGATGCTCCGATCATGCAGGGCGATGGGCCCGGAGTCGATGGTATGCGCGTGCTGTCGGTGCCGGGTCGTAGGGTTTTACGCATGACGACGATCCCCGGCGCCGGTTCCGCCGACGCTTCCCCGGCTGCTGCCCGGCCCGCCTCGCTGTCGCCTTCGCGGGCGGGCGATTTCATGCAGTGCCCGCTGCTGTACCGGTTCCGGGTGATCGACCGGCTGCCGGAGAAGCCGAGTGCGGCGGCGACGCGGGGGACGCTGGTGCATGCGGTCCTGGAGCGGCTGTTCGATCATCCGGCGCAGGAGCGGACGGTGCCGCGGGCGAAGGCGCTGCTGCCGGGGCAGTGGGAGCGGCTGCTGGAGGCGAGGCCGGAGCTGTCGGAGCTGTTCCCGCCGGGGGACGGGGGCGCCGGGCTGGCGGGGTGGCTGGCGGAGGCGGAGGCGCTGGTGGAGCGCTGGTTCACGCTGGAGGACCCGACGCGGCTGGAGCCGGTGGAGCGGGAGTTCTTCGTGGAGACGGAGCTGGAGTCGGGGCTGCGGCTGCGCGGGATCATCGACCGGGTGGATGTGGCGCCGTCGGGCGAGGTCCGCATCGTCGACTACAAGACGGGGAAGGCGCCGCGGCCGGAGTACGCCGAGGGCGCGCTGTTCCAGATGAAGTTCTACGCGCTGGTGGTGTGGCAGCTGAAGGGGGTGGTGCCGCGGCGGCTGCAGCTGGTGTACCTGGGCAGCGGGGACGTGCTGACGTACGACCCGGTGGTGGCGGACCTGGAGCGGGTGGAGCGCAAGCTGCACGCGCTGTGGGAGGCGATCCGGGAGGCGACGGAGACGGGTGACTGGCGTCCGCGCCCGACGAAGCTGTGCGGCTGGTGCGACCACCAGGCGGTGTGCCCGGAGTTCGGCGGCACTCCCCCGGTGTATCCGCTGCCGGTCGTCCCGGGGCCGGCCCGCCCGGCGGGTTCCTGAGCGCGCGGCCAGGGCAGAATGGGCGGCGCCGAAGCCGTCCGACGAATACGAGGTAGTTCCCGTGGCGATCCGCGTCCTGCTGGTCGACGACCAGCCACTGCTGCGCACCGGCTTCCGGATGATCCTGGAGGCGGAGCAGGAGCTGGTGGTGGTGGGTGAGGCCGGGGACGGTCTGCAGGCGCTGGAGCAGGTGCGGGCGCTCCAGCCTGACGTGGTGCTGATGGACATCCGGATGCCGCGGATGGACGGGGTGGAGGCGACCCGGCAGATCACGGGTCCGGAGCGGAACGGGCCGGCGAAGGTGCTGGTGCTGACCACCTTCGACCTGGACGAGTACGTGGTGGAGGCGCTGCGGGCGGGGGCGAGCGGGTTCCTGCTGAAGGACGCTCCGGCCCATGAGCTGGTGCAGGCGATCCGGGTGGTGGCGGCGGGCGAGGCGATGCTGGCCCCGAGCATCACGCGCCGGCTGCTGGACAAGTACGCCGGCCACCTGCCGTCGGGCGAGGAGAGCGTCCCGGACGCGCTGGGGACGCTGACCGAGCGGGAGGTGGAGGTCCTGAAGCTGGTGGCACGCGGGCTGTCGAACGCGGAGATCGCGGCGGACCTGTTCGTGAGCGAGACGACGGTCAAGACGCATGTGGGCCATGTGCTGACGAAGCTGGGTCTGCGGGACCGGGTGCAGGCGGCGGTGTACGCGTACGAGAGCGGTCTGGTGCGTCCGGGCGCGCAGTAGCCGCCCCCGGGTGTGGACGCGCCCGCGCCCCGGCTCCCTTCGCGGGGGCCGGGGCGCGGGTGTGTCCGGGGCTGGTCAGCCCTTGCTGATCTCCCAGAAGCGGAAGACCGTGGAGGCGTCCAGGGACCACTGGAGGCCGGTGACGTTCTGGCGGGCGACGGCGTACTGCTTGCTCTGCCAGAGCGGGAGGACCGGGATCTCGTCGGCGACGATGTCCTGGAGGCGGGTGTAGTCCGGGTTGGCCGCGGTGCGGTCGGACTTGGTGGAGGTCGCGGGGATGATGGTCCCGCTGATCTCCTTGTTGTCGTAGTTGTTCATCAGGACGTTGTCCGGCCCGAAGAACGGCTGGGTGAAGTTGTCGGCGTCCGGGTAGTCGGGCACCCAGCCCTTGACGTAGACGCCGTACTTGCCGGCCTTGATGTCCTTCTCGTACTGCTCGAACTCGACGGACTTGACGTCGGCGTCGAACAGGCCGCTGTCGTTGAGCTGCTTGGCGATGACCTGGAACTGCTGGTCGGTGGAGGGGCCGTAGCGGGTCGGCGTCGAGTACAGCGTCAGCTTGATCTTGCCGGTGATGTTGGCGGCCTTGAGGACGGCCTTGGCCTTCTCCAGCTGGGGGCTGCCGCCGTAGCGGTCGAAGAAGGGGGTGGTGTGTCCGGCGATGCCGGCCGGGACGATCGAGTACAGCGGCACGGCGGTGCCGGAGTAGACGTCCTTGACGAGCGCCTCGCGGTCGACGAGGTAGGCGATGGCCTTGCGGACGGGGAGCTTGCCGGCGACCGGGTCGCTGACGTTGAAGACCATGTGCTGGACCTCGGCGCCGGTGCCCTGGACGACGTCCACCTTGTTGTCGCCGGTCTTGGTCGCGGCGAGGCCGGCGATGTCCTTGGCGGCGAGGCCGCGGAAGGCGAAGTCGACGTCGCCGCTCTCCAGGACGGTCTTGAGGCCGGCCTGGTCGCCGTTGAAGAACTTCAGGGTGACGCCGGTGTTCTTGGCCTTGGCCTTGCCGCTGTAGGCGTCGTTGACCGAGAAGTTGGCGCTCTTCTCGTTGAAGGAGTCCAGCTTGTAGACGCCGGAGCCGATCGCCTTGTTGTCGGTGCGGAGCTTGTCGGCCGGGTACTCGCTGTGGTCGACGATGGCGCCCGCGCCCGACGCGATCTTGCTGGGGAAGGTCGCGTCGGGGGTCTTCAGCTTGAAGATGACGGTCCGCTCGTCGGGGGCGTCGATGCTCGCGATGGACGAGAGCATGACGGCCGGGCCGCTCGGATCGTTGATCTTCAGGGTGCGCTCGAAGGAGAACTTGACGTCCTTCGAGGTGAGGCTGTGGCCGTTGCTGAACTTCAGGCCGGAGCGCAGGGTGCACTTGTACACCCTGCTGTCGCCGCCCTCGAAGTTGCAGGACTGCGCGGCGTCGGGCTCGGGCGTGGTGCCGCCCTTGGGGAAGCTCAGCAGCGACTGGAAGACGTTGTTGAAGAGCAGCCAGGAACCCGGGTCGTAGCCCGACGCCGGGTCGGTGGACTTCACCTTGTCGGATATGCCCATGACCACGCCGTTGCCGTTGCCGGCAGCCGAGCCGTCCTGCGAGCCGCAGCCGCTGAGCAGCGCGGCGGCGGTGGCCGCCCCGAGCGGGGCTACCAGCCACTGGTTACGTCTCTTCACGCGATGTCCTTCACAGTTCTTGTCTGATCCTTGCGCCGGCCTGCGACGTCCGCCGCCGGTTGCTGCCGGTCTCAGCCGCTGACGCCCCGGCCGAGTTCCCACAGCTGGAGGTCGGAGATGGCGTTGACCGACCATTCCACTCCGGTGATCCCGTCGCGTGCGGCGACGTACTGCTTGCCCTGCCACAGGGGCAGGACGGGGACGTCGTCGGCGACGATGTCCTGCATCTCCGTGATCGCGGGGACGGCGACGGTGCGGTCGGCGGCCTTGCGGGACTCGGGGATGAGCCTGGTGCGCACCGCGGTGTTGGCGTACGGCGTGCCCAGGAAGTTGTCCTGCTCCAGGAACGGGGCGAGGAAGTTGTCGGCGTCGGGGTAGTCGGGGAACCAGCCGAGCCCGTAGGCGGCGTAGTCGCCCTTCTTCTGGGCGGGGCGGAAGTCGCCCCACTCGTTGCCCTGGACGGTGATGTCGAACAGCTGAGTGGAGTTCAGCTGGGCCTTGAGGGCCTGGAATTCGGCGGCCGTGCCGTCGCCGTAGTGGTCGGTGGTGTAGTTCAGCGTCAGCTTGACGGGGGTCTTGATCCCGGCGGCCTTCAGGAGGTCGGCGGCCTTGGCGGTGTTGGCCTCGCCGTACTTGTTGAAGAAGGAGTTGACGTGGCCGGTGACCGTGGTGGGGACCAGCGAGTACAGGGGCTGCGCGGACTTGCCGTAGACCTTGGAGATGACGTTGTTGCGGTCGACGGCCGCGGCGAGGGCCTGGCGTACGGCCTTCTCCTTGGTGACCGGGGCGTCGGTGTTGAAGCCGATGTAGCGGATCTCCAGGCCCGGCATGGGCACGAGCCGGACGCCCTTGGGGGGCTTGGCCGAGAGCTCGGTGATCTGGGCCGGGGAGAGGGTGCGGGAGATCATGCTGATGGAGCCGTCGGACAGCGCCTTGGCGGCGGCGGCCGAGTCGGGGAAGGTGCGCAGTTCGACCTTGTCGTTCTGCAGCTTGATGTCGCCCTTGTAGTGCGGGTTCTTGGTGAAGACGGCCCGCACGAGGTGGTTGTCCTTGACCTCGGGCTTCATCGTGTACGGGCCCGAGCCGTCGACGGCGAAGCCGGTGCGCAGCTTCTTGGCGTCGTAGTTCTTCTCGCTGACGATGCCGGCGGCGGGGGTGGCGAGCTTGTACGGGAAGGTCGCGTCCGGGGTCTTCAGGTGGAAGACGACGGTGTCGGCGCCCTTGGCCTCGACGGTGTCGAGGGTGGAGAGCAGGGAGGAGGGGCCGTTCTCGTCCTTGATGGTCCTGACCCGGTCGATGGAGAACTTGACGTCCTTGGCGGTGAGCGGGTCACCGCTGGCGAAGGTCAGGCCCGGCCGCAGGGTGCAGCGGTAGCTCTCGTTCTCGTTGTCGGTGAAGCGGCAGTCGGAGGCGGCTTCGGGGACGGGCTGGCCGCCGCCGCGCGGGGTGCGCATCAGCGTCTGGACCGTCTGGCGCAGGACGTTCCAGGTGGTGGCGTCGTAGGCGTAGGCGGGGTCGAACGGGGCGGGGGCGAAGTCGGCTGCCTCGAACCGGTCGGTGGTGCCGACGACGATGGCTCCGGACCCTGCTCCCGTTCCGCTCGCGCTGCCGCATGCGGACAGCGCGGGGGTGAGCAGGCCGAGCGCGGCCGTCAGCACCATGGTCTTGCGGTTCATGCTGGAAGTACTCCCTCACCCGGCACTTGTTAAGCGGCGTAGAGGGCACTTCGCTGCGGTCGCCCGTTCAGGGCGGAACGATCGGGCCGGTGTTTGACGATCGGTCCACGCGCGTGCCGGTGCAAGGGTGTGCGGCCGGTACGGCAAAGGTGCGTGCGCAGTGCCCGGCGATGACATTAGTGGCCCTGGGAGGGGTGGCTGGAACGCGTGGGAGCGGGGGCGTAATCGCACTGTGATGGGTGCGGACTGACCGCTTATACCGGAGTCTTCGCAGATGGTGTCAGGACATGATCAATCCGGACACATGGGAAGCCCCTGGAGGCTCGGGGCAGGTCCGGCGAAGGCTCCTCGGGTGACCAAAGTCACCCGCCAAAGCCTCGGCCGTAAGGATGGAATTTCGGCCTCCGGTGGCCGTGGCGGAAGATCCTTCCGCCGGAACGGGGGCGGGCCCCCGTTCCGTTCGGCACGGACGGTGTGCGCTCAGTTCAGCGGAGTGATCAGCGAGCGCAGGAACGCGAGGTCCACGTCCTCCAGGGAGCGCACGACGGTCCGCCCGGGCGCGGGCTCGATCAGCCCCACGGAGGGCACCGCCACGACCCGGCAGCCGGCCGCCTCCGCCGCGGCCACCCCGGTCGCGGTGTCCTCGATGACGGCGCACCGCGAAGGGTGCGCGCCGAGGCTGCTCGCGGCGAACAGGTAGGGGTCGGGGTGGGGCTTGGTACGGGGGACCTCGTCGCCGGCAACGGTCAGGTGGAAGCGGTCGCGGCCGAGGGTGAGCAGGACCCGGTCGATGACGCGGCGGTGGGAGGCGGAGACAAGGGCGGTGGGCACGTTGTGCCGGGCCAGCTCGCTGAGCAGCCGCTCGGCGCCGGGCATCAGGGGCACCTGCTCGGCGATGCGGGCCTCGAAGCGCTCGTTGAGCAGGACGCTCAGCTCGGCGAGGCCGATGGCGGCGCCGGTCGCCTCGATCAGGAAGGAGGCGCTGCGGCTCATGGGGCCGCCGACGACGACGTCCCGCCACGCCTCGTCCAGGCGGTGGCCCAGTTCGAGGAAGATCTGCGCCTCGATCTCCCACCAGAATCCCTCGGTGTCGACGAGGGTGCCGTCCATGTCGAGCAGCACCGCCTGCAGGGCGTGTCCGTCCGCCGTACGGACGACGGGGGCGGGAACGGTGCTGGTCATGCGTACGCCTCTCTCCGGGGACGACAAGGCCGGTCACCTCGGACCCAGCGGGGCATCCCCCTCGGGAACAGGTGACCGGCCTGTTGGGACCGACCAGTGTACGCCGGTCCGTCTCAGCGTGCGTTGAAATACTTCGCTTCGGGGTGGTGGATGACCAGGGCGTCGGTGGACTGCTCCGGGTGGAGCTGGAACTCCTCCGAGAGGTGGACCCCGATCCGCTCCGGCTGGAGGAGGGTGGCGATCTTCGCCCGGTCCTCCAGGTCGGGGCAGGCGCCGTAGCCGAGGGAGAAGCGGGCGCCCCGGTACTTGAGGTCGAACATGTCCTCGATGGCGGCCGGGTCCTCCCCGCCGAAGCCGAGCTCGGCGCGGACGCGGGCGTGCCAGTACTCGGCGAGGGCCTCGGCCAGCTGGACGGACAGGCCGTGCAGCTCCAGGTACTCCCGGTAGGAGTCGGACTCGAACAGCTTGGCGGTGGCCTCGCCGATCTTCGAGCCGACGGTGACCACCTGGAGGCCGATCACGTCGGTCTCACCCGACTCCTCGGGGCGGAAGAAGTCCGCCAGGCACAGCCGGCGCCCGCGGCGCTGGCGGGGGAAGGTGAACCGGGTCAGCTCGTTGCCCTGCTCGTCCAGGAGGATCAGGTCCTCGTCCTTGGACACGCAGCGGAAGTAGCCGTAGACCACGGCCGCCTCGAGGAGGTTCTCGGTGTGGAGCTTCTCCAGCAGGCCGCGCAGGCGCGGACGGCCCTCGCTCTCGACGAGCTCCTCGTAGGTGGCCCCGCCGGCGCGGGCCTGCTTCAGGCCCCACTGGCCCTTGAACAGGGCGCCCTCGTCCAGCCAGGAGGCGTAGTCCTTGAGCGGGATGCCCTTGACCACGCGCGTCCCCCAGAAGGGCGGCGTGGGCACCGGGTTGTCCACGGCCACATCGGAACGGCCGCCCGGCTGCTCGGGCTCCTCCACCTCCAGGAGGGGGGTGTCCCGCTTGGCCACGCGGCGCTGCTTGAGCTCGGGCAGGGCGGCGCCGGGGACTCCGCGCTTGACGGCGATCAGGGCGTCCATCAGCCGCAGCCCCTCGAAGGCGTCACGCGCGTAGCGGACCTCGCCCTCGTAGATCTCGTGGAGGTCCTGCTCCACGTAGGCACGGGTCAGGGCGGCACCGCCCAGGATGACCGGATAGTCGGCGGCCAGCTTGCGCTGGTTGAGCTCCTCCAGGTTCTCCTTCATGATCACCGTGGACTTCACCAGCAGCCCCGACATACCGATCACATCGGCCTTGTGCTCCTGCGCGGCCTCCAAGATCGCCGAGA